>JAGQVA010000534.1 GCA_020438265.1 Bacteroidota bacterium | reverse complement strand
CAGATACATGACAATGAATGTGGCAATGAGCGATGTGGGAATAGTTACCAGAACAAAAAGCGTATTTCTGTAGCTTTTTAGAAATAAGAGCATAATCAGGGAAACAAGGATAATCGCCATCATCAGATCCTGTCCAACGGCTTTTGCTGCGCTGATAGTAAACACGGAATTGTCATTTGAAACGATAAATTCCAGTCCTGAATCAGCCCAATCAACTTCCAATTGTTCCAGCTCTTCCCGAATGAGTCGGCTCACATCTACCGAATTGGCTTCTTTTTGCTTGGAAACCTCCAAACCAATCGCTTCCACCCCGTTTATTTTAGCAAGGTTTTTCAGATCCTTTATGCCTCCATATACATCAGCAATTTCTTCCATGTATATGGCATCGCCCCGATTGGTATATCCTACAACCGTTTTTCTCAATTGGTCGATCGACTGAAACTTTCCCGCCAACCTTATTTTAAGCTGGTATTGGGAACTTTCAATTTTCCCGGCAGGAAATTCAATATTTGAAGCTCCTGTCATTTGGACAACCTGTTTTATGGAAAGGTTAAATGCATCCAGTTTGGTTTTGTCTATATTCACCTTAATTTCCTTCTCCATTCCACCAATCATATTGATATTTGCCACGCCCTGTATTTGTGATAAAGAGGGTTGAATGGTTTTATCAATGAGGTCGTAAAACTCGGTGTTTGACAAACTGGATGTTGCTCCAATGGTCATAATAGGTAATTCGCTCAGGTCAATCATCGATACAGAAGGCTCATAAATATCCTGTGGAAGCGTCCTTCTTACCTTGTCAATTTTTGTTTTGGCATCTTGTAAGGCGATATCGGCGTCAATATTCATATCCATCATGAGCCTTATCATAGATACTCCTTCCATAGATGACGATAACATTTCATCGATTCCCTCCATTCGGGCAAGCGCATCCTCAAGCGGGATTGTTACCGATTTTTCTATATCGCTGGCGCCTGCACCCGGATAGACCGTGGTTATCACAATAGCTGAAGAACTGATATCAGGGAGTAATTCATAGTTTAGTTGTGCGCCCAAAAACAAACCCGTTAAGACAGTGATAATGAGTATGACTATCGGGACAGTCGGGCGACTTATAGAGATATCTGATATTTTCATAGTTTCCTAATTTTTAACTCGGGTCCAGACGACGTCCTTTTTCACTTTGATAAATCCTATCCACATCAATATCTCGATTTCATTGGCATTGGCGCACAGGATCTCGCAATCCAGTTTCGTGCCTTTAGCCCGTAAGGTGCCGTCTTCATACTTATTTTTGGATGAGTTGTATTTCAGACCTTTAATGATAATATCGCCTACATTGACATCGCTGTCTGCATCTTCAGACTTCCATATTACTTTGGCTTGATAAGTATCATTGGGTTTGTAAAACTCAATCTTGAGTGTCTTGTTATTTGTGAGCCAGATGCCCTGAAGATCACATTTTTCTGACTGTCCATAACTTTTAACAGAAAACAGCAGAACCAATACCAGAATGTTTATTAATTTTTTCATAGCGAAATTGTTTTATCAAGGCTTTCCTCTAAAAATGAATCGGAAGATTCTCATCCCTTTAGGGATGCGATCCCATAGGGATCTAATGTTGGTAGAAATGCATGGATTTCCTCCTCTCTGTCAGTTTTTGCGTCGCTACGACGCAAAAACTGACGAAAATTTGATGGGAGAAACTCATTGCTACCTACATTTGACCCTTAATGGGGTCTTTCTCTCACGAGAAATTTTTACAGAAAAACCTTTATTGTTTTATTTAATTATTCTAATTTTTGCAGATTCATACAGGTTGATGGTTCCAGATGTAACATAGATCTGGTGGGGATTCAGGCCTCCAATTACTTCAGCTTTATTCCCTATTGTCCTTTTGATTTTTACAGGTTGTTCTACCAGCGTGTCTTGTTGTACAAGAAACACAGATGCGTCCTGTAAGGAGCCGGAAACGGCATTTCTGTTGACCTGAATTACATTTTTGTGAATTTTTTCTATAAAAGCCCTGGCAAACATCCCAGCCCGCAGAGTTTTGTTTTCCGCGATGGAGATCTCAATAGCGAAACGGCTGTTTGAGGACGCTTTCTGGGCAATATTTGTAACCCTTCCCGCGAAGGTTTGATCGGGGTATTCATCTACTGAGATCATTACTGAATCCCCGGTTTCTATCATGAAAACTTCAGAGGCGGTAACTTCAGTGGTGATAATCAGGTTGTTCTTACTGATAATATTGCAGAGTTTGGTGTTTCCTGCGATAAGCATTCCCTTCTCATAATAAGTGTCATTGATATATCCCGAGACAGGGGAGGTTACCTTTGTGTTTTCCAATTGCCTGGTAATTTTGGCAAGCTCAGCCTTCGATTGGGTAAACTTCAATTCAATATCTTCCAGATTTTTCTTCGTGGCGGCTTCTCCTGCTACCAAATTCTTCATTCGCTCATAATCGAGCTTGCTCATTTGATAGTTTGTATTCGCCAGTTCAAATTGTTCCTTCAGCACTGAATTGTCTATTTGAAGAATAGATTCTCCTTTATTCACCCAGGCACCTTTTTCTTTATAGACTTTGGTAATTCTGCCCTGAGTTTCAGCAAAGAGAATTAGATCTGAATGATTTTTTATATGTCCAGAAACCTCAATCTTTTGAACAAAATCGGAATACTTAACTGTATCGACTTTCACAGGTATGGCCTTTGCTTTGAGATTGGCCAGTTCAGCCTCTTCTTTATTATTTGCCTTGTTTGCCTGTAGCCTCCAGCCAATCCCCAGAACAACCAGGATTACCAGGGCCAGTTGTAGCAGGCCTTTTATACTTAATATTTTCATATTTCTGATTTTTATTGGTTTTTAATGATTCAATGTATTCAGCATTCCATTTGATTTGAGCACATCCAGCGCCCCCATATAAAGCTCCAGGCTACTTCTTGTATGATTCAGTTTGGCATTGCTCATATCAGTACTTGCTGTTAATAGGTCAGTTAAAGGGAGCAGTCCCTCTTCATATTTTAGCAGGGAAACTTTATATATCTCGCTGGACAGCGTGATGTTTTTCAGCTGAATATCACGGTTTTGTTGTAGTGTCAAATATTTATTATAGGTTTCGTTTTTTTCCTGGGCAGCATTCAGTTTTGCCTGTGCAAGATTGGTTTCAGCAGTCATATAGTTGACCCTGGTTTGCTGAATTTTTGCTTTATTTCTCCCTCCACTATAGATAGGTATAGAGGTTTGAAAACCCAGTAGTAAAATCTGGTTCCAGTTTTCAGGCAGAAACATGTCTTTCAGATGGTCTTGCTGTACATTAATCCCATAGGAAGCATAAAGCGAAGTCGTGGGCCTGTATGCAGCTTTTGCTTTTTCTATTTGAAGATCTTGGATAGTGAGTTGTTTTTCAAGTATTTGAATATCAGTCCTGTTGACAGAAGTATTCCATTCGGCTGGCAAAATCTCCTGATTATATCCCGCTTCCTCCTCAGGCTCTGGAAATTGAAAATCGCCATCATCAATCAGCATCCTGATACCATTCTGCTGTTCCAGCAATGATACATTCAGAAGGTTTTCCTGTTTTTTCAACTCATTAATTTTGAGATCAATTCGATTGGTATCCGTTGGCAGAGCCATGTCATTTTCAATCAAACGGGTTGCGATCTGTTTGTTTTTAAGCAAAAGAGAAGTATTCTCCCGGATAATTTTTAGCCCTTCCAAAGTTGACAGATAGTAATAATAGGCGAGGCTTACCTGATAGATGACATCTTCTTCAGTCTTAATCTTCATCAGTTTGTACAGATCAGAAGACTTTTCCACTGTTTTTAAATCATACCATAATGATTTGTTTAACAGAAGTTGGGATGCCCTTATACTTCCATCAGCATTAATCGGTTTTCCCAATTGGGTTTTAATATCAACAGGAGAGCCAAACGTTTCTCCCGGAAGAATAATCGTAGGTCTTTCTATATAATATTTCGATTCAATCCCGGCTGATAGTTGAGGTAATCGATAGGAGCGCACCTGTTTCATTTGCAACTCACTGCTTGTAATATCAAGCTCTGCTTTTTGTATGTTGCGGTTGTTGTCCAGCGCCAGACGAATAAGTTCCTTATGTAGGGGATCTGCCTGTGCATGTAAATTGCCCGTAAGCATCATTCCAACAATAAGGATCAAACACATTTTCTTCATGCTTCTCTAAGGTTTTAAAATTTCTGAAGCAAAGAAATCGCGATCCTGAATTTTATGCGACCGGCCTATCTGGGACGAACGATTTAGAGGTTCGCCCTTTAAAGGAGAGACGTTTAAGTGGTTGATAATCTGTGGTTTAATAAAAATGTGTGGCTGGGTGTTTTTATGGCCTTTTGAAGGATGGGGGGAACGTCAAATTTTCATTTTGGTACTTTTTGTACCCTTCTGCGCGAGTCAACCTGGGGTTGTGTAAAAAGGTCCGATGACCTGTAGCGGCGTATTGCATACGTCGCAAATGGGTGAATAAAGGCAATTCTTGCATCTCCTCTTGCGACGTATGCAATACGCCGCCACAACC
>JAGQVA010000533.1 GCA_020438265.1 Bacteroidota bacterium | reverse complement strand
TTGCAGGAGAGATTCTATGTTTAGCTCTGTTGCGTGTTTGAAAGGACCGTCGAGAAGTTCGACCTGGGGTAGGGAGAAAGGTTTGGCAGAGCCGGGGAGAGAAGGAGTACTTTCCTTGCTTTGGCAAGCAAATAGAAAGAATAGGATAGTAATTAGTTTACCTGAATTGATATATGAAATTTTGCTTCTTTCCATTTATTTAATATTCAATTGGAGAATTATAATGAAAGGGATAAGTGAAGTGTTTTCTTGCTATTTATGGGTTTAATAACTCACTCCGTACACCTTTTTAAAATCTCCCACAGATATCACAGATTCCACAGATAAATTCAATTGCTAAGTGTTTAGATCCGTGAAATCTATGTAATCTGTGGGAGACATGAATTGAAACTAAAAAGCGTAAGTCAGAGAACATAATCATTACTCAATAACAACCTCATACAAACCCGCCGCAAAATCTTCCGGCAACTGAATCAACACACGAAGACCATCAGCCTTGACAGGTTTAAAACTCACTTCATCCCAGGCGTCTTTGGTCACAGAATAAGGCGTTTTATTCTTCACCGGTTTCCATGTCTCTCCTTGTTGATATTGCACTTCCCAGGAAGCAGGAATACGGCATCCTCCATGTGGTCCATCATCGAACCAGTAAACCTTTACCCTGGAAATTTTCTGAGGGTTGTCGAAATCAAAAGCTACCCATTCCTGCGTGTCTTTATTTGGCCACCAGTGGAGGTAGGAAATAGAATGATCATTGGAATGTTTGGGGAGGAGTTGATCGGTAATGGCAATGATTGATTTATCATCTTTGCTGGAACTGACTGTTGAACGACGGGCAATGGTAGGCGCTGGTTCTGGTAGGGCAACCTCCTTATCTGTTGCCAGCCACACACTCATTTCACCTGGACCGCGATTATTCCACAAGTGATATGGAATGAGGGTTAGGGATTGCTCTTCTGTCATTTCAACAGAACCATCCAGCATTTTTTTCGCTCTTTTTGCTTTTCCTTTGATTTGATAAATTCCTCCCAAAGCATCTGTTTTTTCTAATTCAAAAGTAGTTTTTGAGTCAACAAGCAGGCTGAGAATTTTTCCATCAGGGTTATCAGGCCATTCTGCGCAATAGAGTAAGGGGCCTCTTTCCACAGCTATTTTTTCAGCGTCTTCTTCTACCTTAGGGTGTGCTTTGACGAGTTGTATTTCCATTGGGAAATCAATCTCTATTTTATCACCATTTTTCCAGCTGCGATCAATGGCAATATAGCCATCTTCATCAATCTGAAAGCGAATTCCGGTTCCGTTTACTTTCACAGCAAAAACAGGATTTTGGGGAGTGAGATATTGGTATAAATCACTAGGGACAGGTTTATTTTTTACATAACCTGGAACACGCAGGCGCAATTCTGCAGAAACAGGTTGATCCGTTTTTACCTCAATAGCAACATCTCCTTCCCAGGGAAAACCACTTTGTTGTTTGAGAGTCAGTTTCCCTTCCGGCAAATCAAAACTCGTTTCACTGGAAACATATAGATTGACATAGATACTGCCTTCACGCTGAGCGTAAATATAACCTGGCATTTCAGGGAGAAAACGTGCGACATTCGGCGGACAACAGGCGCAGCCAAACCAGGCGCGTCTTTCATGTTGTCCATAAGAAGCGAGAGGATTGGGATAGAAAAATCTGTCGCCGGAAAGAGAAACTCCATCCATGATATTATTATACATGGTTCTTTCCAGTACATCAATAAATTTACTTTCACCTGTCATCAGAAACATGCGGTGGTTCCATTTGGCCATTCCAACTCCCGCACAAGTTTCACAATAAGCGGAAGCGTTGGGTAATTGATATGCTTCGCCGAAAGCTTCCCCGCTGCTGGTCGCACCGATTCCTCCATTGATATAATATTTTTTGTCTACGATATCATGCCAGATGCTATTGATGGCTTCCATATAGGCTTCATTGCCCGTAATAGCGGCTATATCGGCCATGCCTGTCCAGAGGTAAGCACCTCGTACTGCGTGACCTACGGCTTCTTTTTGTTCGACTACCGGAATGTGAGACTGATCATATTTTTTGGGGTTACCGATTCCTTGTTGTCCGCGAATATCGAGGAAAAACTGAGCGAGATTCAGATAACGTTCGTCTTTGGTTACCCGATACAGGCGCACCAGTCCCATTTCTACTTCTTCATGTCCGGGGTAGTTTTTAATGCCTTCCGGACCAAAAGATTCGCACAATAGATTGGCGTTTTTGATAGCAATGTCGAGGAAACTTCGTTTTCCTGTTGCCTGATAGTGAGCTACGGCTGCTTCGTACATGTGGCCGACGTTGTAAAGTTCGTGGCTGAGTTCGTGAACGAGTTCCCAGCGCTGAGAGCCCGCCCAGGGGTGTAATTCTCCCCCAATGGTGCGATTGGTGTAGAGATATCCGTCTTCCTCTTGTGCAGCAGCGATGTACTGGATCAGGGAGTCGATTTTTGTTTCGAGTTCTGAGTCCGGAAAAGTCTGGAGCGAGTAGGAAGCCGCTTCGATGATTTTGTAGATATCGGAATCATCAAAGGGATAAATGGAGCAGAATTTCCCTTCCTGCATTTCCCCGGCGATCTGGAAGTTTTTGATGCGGCCGGTTTCTTCGCTTTGTGCGATGGCTATGGGAATGGTGACTTCGTGGTTGGTTTTGATTCTGGGTGCCCAGAAGTGATCCTGGATGTGGACCTCTGAAAATGGTTTGGGGGTGATGGGGTAGTCTTGCTTTTGGGCAAAAACACTCAAAGGGACTGTAAAGGCCAGGAGGCTGGAGAGGATTTTGGAAAACGGGCGTTTCATGAATAATGTTTTGTGATAAAATTAGTAAAAATCGGAGATTTTTTTGGTAGGGCCCCACAGAATGTGGGGGAAACTATTGTTGACGGGTGTTTTGCGGACATCCTGTCCGAACCAGGGGAAAAGCCCCAGGGCTTTTCCTGTATTGCCCACCAGAGGTGGGAGATACGCCCCCGTTTCCCGGACATCCTGTCCGACCTCAATCCCTCTGCTGAGCCGCCAGCCACTCCATAATCGTAACAGCTCTCCCTCCAATTGTTACAGGCTCCCCGTCATAATCCCATTGACACTTATTCGCATGGGAGTATATCCACGACCAGTGACCACTATAATAATACTGATCTCCGCCAAACAATCCCGTAATATCTACCACATGGTCAAAAAACGAAAAATGCACATTCTTAGCCCCCATGCCCAACAATCGTTTATGCACCGGAACCACCGTATTTTCAGGTACCGTAACCGGATCATCCTTTGAATGGACAAACCAGATCGGAACATCCTTAATGCGCTGCATTTGTTCGTCACTAATATACTCCGACTGATAGGCCAACGCACTGGGAAAAGCTGCCGCAAAATAATCAGGATAAAGCAGAACCAGTTTCAAAGTCATATAGCCCCCATTAGAACAACCTCCCAGATAAATCCGATCCTGGTCAATCTGAGGATGGTTAGTCACAAAATCCTTAATCAAAGCCATCAATGCCTCATTATAAATATCATTCTCTTTCCCTCGGGTGAATGAACCATTACCATTATCCATCCATGCGGTAGGGGATTGGGGGGCCAGAACATAAGCGCCACCAAAATAAGTCTGAATTTCAGGAGAGGCATAATTCGCAGCCCGATTAGCCAGCAATGGAATGGAAGCATCTGTCCCGCCTTCTCCTCCTCCATGCAACCAGATAATCAAGGGAGATTTTCCTGTTTGAGATTTGGGAGTAAATGAAGCATAAGACATCGCCATTTTATTATAGGTAAACCTCCCTGACAAGTCAAAATCATCAATCAGAGGAATGATCTTTCCTGCTTCTTTGTTCCAAACCTGTTTGGACTTTGTGTCAGTAATCGTCAGCTGATAATCGATCCACTGATTGCCTCTGCATTTGTCATTGCGGAAGTATTTGACAGGCGAATTGATTTCGTCAAAAGGGGAGACGAATAATACAAGGGTAATAAAATTTCCATTTTCAATCTTATTCCCCTTTGCATCGGAAACATAGGCATGAAGCACCTGCCTTTTTCCGGAAGCTTGCTCCGGGGTAAGTTCTGCACACGAAGTAGCACGTTTTACTTCTACCTGGAAATCCTTATGGTTGGTCTCTGAAAGCGATTTTCCTGTTGAAAGAATCACCTTACTGGCTGCTGCTCCCCAGTCGTAACCCTCTACAATGAGTGTGTATTCTCCTGTTTCAGGGTAACTGGTGGTTGTTTCTGCAGAATGTCCAATCAAAGGGTTCGCGCAAAAACAAAGAACCCACATGCATAGTAGAAGTAGTTTTTTCATGCTAATATTTATTTTTTACCAGATTGAATGGTAATAATCACAAATGGCCTGATGAATACAGACCCTTATCAAATCGAATATCGCTGAAAATTTTTAATCAGGAAAGCGGGATATCAATAGTTTGAAGATATTGGGCTATTTTATGTCCCTCTACTTAAGTGAAAACTATGCATGCAATCCTATACCACAAATACGGCCTTCCAGACGTCCTCAATTATTCGC
>JAGQVA010000532.1 GCA_020438265.1 Bacteroidota bacterium | reverse complement strand
TCTTATTTTAGAAAAAGAACTCAAAATCCACTGGGACCCGGTCATTCGTGATTTTAATCTTCCTTCTATTATCCCCAGATAATGATCGATATCTTCTTTGACAATTCCTGCTTTTTCCAAACCGTGTTTTGCAATAGGAAGCAATTGTTCTTCCATTAAACGACGGGGAGAAATTCTTTTATCTTGCAACCAGGTCAATTGTGTATCCATGCCCGAGCGGGAAGCGGCAAAGAAATTAGTTCGTGCAACCGAGAAGTCCATGACTTTTGAGAAATCTTTGATTTCATCTTCCATCCCATTCATCAAGCCTAACCACAAAGCTGCGTTAGCCATCGCATCAGGAATACTTGGACCTGCTGGCAAAATCCTGTTCTCAATTCGCAAATGAGGTTTTCCATTACCCGAAATTCCATAACAAGGCCTGTTCCAGCGATACACAGTTGAATTATGAATATTCAATGCCCGCAACTTTGGAGAAATGCCATTTCGGATTTTTTCAAAGACATCTTCGTCAACCTCGGTTGTAAGTAAAACTTTAAATCGAGCTACATCATCCCGATAAATTTCCAAAATGGATTTTTTCAACCATGCATCTCCAAAAGTAACCCTGGGACTGCGCTCTCGAAAATGTTCTGTCAGCGAACGGGTATCTATAGATTGTTGAAAGAGAGCTATTCGCGTTTCTTTCCAAAGTCTTCTGCCAAATAGTAGAGGAGAGTTTGCACACACAGCCATAACTGGACCCGCCAATGCCTGAGCAAAATTATATTTTTGTGCAAACTTATCCGGAGTAACTTGTAGATGAACCTGAAAACTGGTATTACATGCCTCCAACATTGCCGAATCATGTTTGAAATTTAATTCATCAATTCCACTGATTCTCAATTCAAACGCTTTATTACCCCGGAGATCTTTCAGACGGTTCATCAAGGCTTTATATCTATCCAAAGGAGTAATATTGGAAATCTCAACATCAGCTTTCCGAATTGTAGGCAAAATTCCCGTCAAAAGAATGTTAGCACCAAAAGGATCGATTTTTTCCTGGGCTCTGTCCAAAGAACTTCGCAAAGCCTTATGCATATCCGAAATAGAAGTACCAGAAAATGGTAAAGGTTTGAGATTCGCCTCAAGATTAAAACTGGCCAGTTCCGAAGTAAAATCCTCATCAGCAATTGCCTCAAGCGCTTTTCGGTTTATCGGATAAGGTTTCCAGTTTGCATCCACCAGGCACATCTCTTGCTCCGCCCCAATCCGAATCGGATCTTTCTCAAACCAATCATCCTTAATCATGTGTTCAAGGGCTTGCATATCCTTCAATAGATTTTGGATAAATTCTTGTCTTTCTTTCTGGGACTGAACTGACTTTACATTTAGATCACCCATGATTAATTAATATTATGATTCGGATAGTTTATTCAGTTAAATATATAGAAATTTAAGCCTAAGCCCAACAACCAACTTCATAGTTTTCTCAACGTATTTTAACTTATGTCAGAAAATAAATTTGAACTAGTATCTCCCTACAAACCTTCTGGTGATCAACCCCAGGCTATTCAACAATTGATGGATGGAATTAATAGTGGTGAAAGGCATCAGGTATTATTAGGAGTAACCGGATCGGGGAAAACATTTACGATGGCCAATGTAATTAAAGAACTTAACCGCCCTACCTTAATTATTAGCCATAACAAAACACTGGCGGCCCAACTCTATGGTGAGTTTAAAGAGTTTTTTCCTCATAATTTGGTAGAATATTTTATTTCTTACTATGACTATTATCAGCCAGAAGCCTATATACCATCGACAAATACCTATATAGAAAAAGATCTTCAGATTAATCAGGATATTGAAAAGCTCAGACTTCGATCAACTACTGCTCTCAGCATGAATCGAAGAGATGTGGTTGTCGTAGCTTCGGTTTCCTGTATTTATGGTATTGGTCGTCCCGAAGATTTTGAAGCAAATATTTTTTATTCAAATGTCGGGCTTCAGATTTCTCAGAATATGTTCCTTGATAAACTGGTTAGGCTTTTTTATAGTCGTACTCAGGGAGTCATGGAACCGGGAAAATTTCGGGTACGGGGTGATACAGTTGATGTATATCCGGCCTATGATGATTTTGGAATTCGATTCATTTTCTTTGGCGATGAAATAGAAACCATCCAAAGATTTGAAATTGAATCAGGAAAAAAAATTGAAGACCTTCGCGACTATACCATGTATCCGGCAAACCTTTTTGTCACCCGCCGTGAAACAGTCAATGAATCTATCAAAGAAATTCAGGATGACCTTGTTAAACAAATAGAATATTTTGAAGCTCAAGGAATGTTCCTGGAAGCGAATCGACTCAAAGAGAGAACTGAATATGATTTGGAAATGATGAGGGAATTGGGTTATTGTTCGGGAATCGAAAACTATTCCAGATATTTATCCAAACGAGATCCAGGTAGTCGACCTTATTGTCTGATTGATTATTTCCCGGATGATTTTCTCTTAATCATTGATGAAAGCCATGTTACTATTCCTCAGATCAGGGCGATGTATCACGGAGATCGTTCCCGAAAATTCACACTGGTAGAACATGGATTCAGATTGCCTTCGGCTTTGGATAATCGTCCCCAAAAATTTGAAGAATTTAATTCTCTGATTAATCAGGTAGTTTATCTCAGCGCAACTCCTTCAGACTATGAATTGGAAAAAAGCGATGGAATTGTCGTTGAACAGATTGTCAGACCAACCGGTTTGTTAGATCCTCCCTGCGATGTTCGCCCTTGTGGAAATCAGGTCGATGATTTGCTGGAAGAAGTTGATGAAGAAGTCAAAAAAGGAAACCGGGTTTTGGTCACTACTTTGACGAAACGAATGTCAGAAGAACTAACTAAATACCTTGGCGACTTAGGTATCCGTACCCGTTATATTCATTCAGATATTGATTCACTGGAACGGGTGGATATTCTCCGGGATTTAAGGGAAGGAAAATTTGATGTTCTGGTAGGAGTAAACCTTTTACGAGAAGGACTGGATTTACCCGAAGTCGCATTGGTTGCAATTCTCGATGCTGACAAAGAAGGATTTCTCAGATCTGCTCAGTCTTTAATTCAGACTGCAGGTCGTGCTGCCCGACATCAGGATGGAAGAGTCATTTTATATGCCGATAAAATTACCAAGTCGATGAAACGACTTTTGGATGAAACGGAATATCGCCGGGAAAAACAACTTGCCTATAATAAAGAACACGGAATTATTCCCAAAACGGTAACCAAAGCAAAAAAAGATATTTTCCAGGATGCGCTTGGCAGCAGAGCAAAAACGATTGAAGAGTTTGAGGAAAATGTAAATATAGCAGCCGAAGCAGTTGCCGAATATATGACCGAAGATGAACTCAAACAAAAGGTAGCAAAAATCAGAAAAGAGATGGAAACTGCCGCCAAGGAACTCAACTTTATTGAAGCCGCCCGGCTGAGAGATGAGATGTTTGCTTTTCAATCTTTACTGAAAGAAAAAAGATACTAATCCGCAAAAGTCCCGCAAGATCTATCTATGAGGTAAAATAAATGTCTATTTTTGCCTCATAGATAATATCGTATGAAAAAAGTATTATTGATTACTTATTACTGGCCTCCAAGTGGTGGAGCAGGAGTTCAACGTGTGTTGAAAATGGGGAAGTACTTCCAGGAGTATGGCTGGAAGCCAATTATCTATACTGCAGAAAATCCTGCTTATCCTATTATTGATGAATCACTCCTTCAGGATGTTCCTTCAGAATTAACAGTGATAAAGGGCCCAATTTGGGAACCTTATGAACTTTACAAGAAATTTACGGGTCAGGGAAAAAAAGAAAAGGTGTATTCCGGTTTTTTGAATGAGAAGAAAAAACTGTCCTTTACTAAAAAACTGTCCATCTGGATCAGAGGGAATTTTTTCATTCCAGACGCACGGAGATTCTGGATCAAACCTTCTACAAAATTATTAACTGAATATCTGAAGGAAAATCCGGTTGATGCAATTATTTCCAGTGGTCCCCCCCATACAGCTCATATTATCGCAAGAAATCTGAAACGGATTATTCAGAAACCCTGGATTGCCGACTTCAGAGATCCCTGGACAAATATTGATTTTTACGATCAACTGATGCTGAGTCGATGGGCTGACCGTATCCATCATAAAATGGAAAAATCGGTAATTCAAGAAGCTGAAAAAGTCATTACTGTGAGCTGGGCATGGGAAAAGGAATTTGCCGAAATGGGGGCGAATGCTGTTGGAGTCATTAATAACGGATTTGATCACAATGACTTCCATTTTGAGAAACCACCTTTGGAAGAAAAATTTGTCTTCAGCCATATTGGTTATTTGAACGGAGATCGAAATCCACCAGCTCTTTGGGAAGCCTTTGGCGAAATTTGTAAAGAAATACCAGCCGTAAAGAAAAGCCTGGTTTTAAGGTTTATTGGCAAAACGGATTATCTCACTTTTCAGCAAATTGAAGAAAACGGGTTGAGCGATTGCGTAGAAAAAATAGCTTATGTTCCTCACAGTGAAGTTTTGAACTATACTTGTAGTT
>JAGQVA010000531.1 GCA_020438265.1 Bacteroidota bacterium | reverse complement strand
GTTTCGTGTGGTAATGGATTATAGGTAGAAAAATTGGGACCGGGAGCGATATGATGATACAACGTCACAGGATCTTTTCGACTCGGTTTGTGTTTGACTTCTTCAATCGTCAATACCTGCTTGTGAAGTAAGTCCAGCAGGGTATATTTCATCAGGTCTTTGAGTTTTGCCTCTTTTCCCTCGATGATGAGATGTATTTCTGCGGGAGTAAGTTGTGAAAGTAGATTTGTAATCATGTTGTCATCTTTTCCTTAGTCTGAGTTTGGGAATTACCCAATTTCGGTGTCGGTTGATTCTTGTAAAGCGCAATTCTCCAAACCGAACCCGACTTGATGGCCAGATATCTTGTGGTGGTTGTTCCTGAAATACTTGGTGATACAGCTTTTTCGTCTCTTCGTACCAATTGTGGTATTTGTCTTTTTCTGCCTGTCCGCCTTTGGTGGGGCCGTGGTGAATATCTCTGTTGAGAGTATTTTTACAGAAATCAATCCAGTATGATTCTGTATAAATCAGATGCAAATGCCAGACCTGATCCACCTGATCGGATGGAGTAAGTGGATGGTCAGCAATACAAATCAAAAAGATAAATTTTTTGTATTCAAATACGGTCCTTAAAGCAAATTCCAGCGACCAGCCATTTTCCCGCGCAAGACGATCTGTAAAGGTAAAGTCAGAGGCGATATCATCGAGCTCGAAGTCCTGAATGTTTGCCCATAATGTTTTTTGTGCCTCTGTCATGAATCTTGTGCCTGTGATTGGAAAATGATGTTAATTCACCACCTGCAACTCAATATCGGTAAATTTCCCATTAGTCAAAGGAACTATATTTCCATCCCGATCTTTGAGCGTAAAGTTAAATTCTCCCGAGATGATTTTGGTTGCCGGATCAAAAGCTGTGACTTTTACTTTGGAAGTATGATCGGTTACCTGATATTGTTGGTTGGTGCCGGTAGATCTGTTGAGGCTGGTAAAGGTGAGTACAAATCCGTTTTGACCACTTTCTCCCAATGGCGAATATTCACCTACACCGTTGAAGTCGTGGATTTTTATTCCAAATTGATCCATTCCATTGGCGGTATTGGTACCATTGACATTCATATATGTTCTTCCGTCCGCTTCCCGATATTGCCCCCAGCCCGTAGTTGCCCAGGCATTACCATCTAGTTCAAAGGAAATACTCTCATTGGAAGATGACGAGGCATGGGTATTTCCCTGGCTGGTTGTGTTGCTCCCACATGAGATGAAAAATAGAACAAGGCATAATGATACGAGTAGGTTCTTCATAAAAAGAGTAATAAAAACTTTTCTTGATTATTTCCCTGAAAAATAGTTGGATAGGATGAAATATAAAAGAATATGGTGTAATTTTTAATGCCATATCTTAAATAGTCATTTTATAAATAAGAAAAACAAGGATGCCAGCAACAAAGGTTATTGCAGATCCCAAAAGATAACCTGCGCCTTTGAAAGTTTTGAAATGATTATGTTCTGAGCTTTTCATTTTCTGTAGATTTTTAATCTGTTAGTATGGTTATGATTAAAAAAGCTACAGAATGGAGGAAATTTACTTCACCCCAAAAGCCATAAATTCCATATTTCGCCGAAGCAACTCCTCTATAAAGGGATTAATTCCGGGGCCAAACCAGGACATCGTTCGGGCTTCATATTGATCGTAATGATAATATTTGGCGGGAATGACATATCCCACATAAGCACCATTAAAACTACTGACCAATCCATAATACCCGTGTCGATACATCTCGTTTTTAAGGTCAATCGCCAGTTCTCCACTAAAATCTGCCGGAGCAGTTGCCCAGACGAGTTTCCCGATTCGCATGGCTTGTACATGAATCGTTCCGATAGAGGGAAAGAGTTTTTTGCTAATAAACGGCGCGAGTGCCATTCCCTCAGAAACACGGACCTGCATACCCGGCAAATCAACAGAAACTGTGATGGAGGAAAGTTCTATACTATCCTTGAGAGGAATGTTTGCATAATATTTCGATACGCTATCTGCCAGCGCTTTCCCAACCGTTTCCATTTTTTCAAAAGAATCTCCTCCTACGTCTACACTATGACTTCCCACGCTACCCGCAAAGAATACGGCAAAGTCGATTTCTGTTTCTTCCAGCGCCTTTCGCCAAAATCCGGGATAATCACCGCTGAACAGCAAATTGTCTCCTCCGAGAGTCGTTGCATGGCCATCAAATGCACCGATAACGGCTTTTTTTCCATTATTCTGCTCCAGTCTTATCATCACAAATTCGGAATCTTCCTCTCCCCTATCTCCGACAATTCGATTTCTGACATGAGCTGCTGCGTCAAAACTTCCTACGCCCATTCGACCCGGCTGAAGATCGGCGACAGCCAGGTCCATCGCCTTGCAAAACTGTTGTATGAGCCATTCTTCCAGCCCTGGGTTGTATTTTCCGCCAAACATCTCTCCCACAAATTTATCGGTAAGTCCTCCCATGCTGGAATGTGTATGCGTTGCTGAGAAAAAAATCTGATCTCTGCCAATTCCAAGCTGTTTCAGAGCAAGTTCACTACTTTTTTTTTCCTGTACTTAAATTAGTAGGAATAATGAGCATATCTGCACTGACAAGCAGCCTTTTTATTTCTCCTACCTGAATCGCAATCACCGAAACATAAAGGCTGTCATGAACGCCCGTAGCTGAAGCGCCTTTCCGGTCTCCGTAACCTGCCAATGGAACTGCTGAAAATACACCTGCTGTCTGATCGTCTTTTCCAATTTGTGGTGTGATATTGACTCTGCCAAAACCAATTTGTAATGCTCCGGAATAGAGTTGGGTTTTTTCCATCAGGCTATCCTGGCGGGCCCGGGTTTTCTGGTAATAATTGGTTTCAAAATAAGGGGTATAATCCACTCTGTCCAGAATGATGAAACCACCGATGATAATCAGCGCCAGCAGCCCAATCAGGATTTTTAAAAGACCTCGGATTCGTTTCATTTTCTTTCTTTAAATCGCTTCATAATATCTTTCCAGTTGGTGAAAATAATGCCTTCATCCTCCAGGAAAGCCTTGACTTTTGGATCAGCAAACATTTGTGATTCCCAGCTTCTTTGCTGCCAGGAATTGGTGATAGTTTTTAGATTGTCAGTCAGTTCGGAAGGGTGGAAAATAATCTCTGTTAATCCGGGAGGAATAGATTTAACCAATCCGAAGAACTTTTCGCACTTATCTTCATAGGAATCTCCATTTATGGTAGAAGAGAAAAAATCCAGTTTGGGAAGGCTATAATTATTCACCAGATCAATCATCTCGGGGCCAATTGGATACCCTTTGTCTTTAAAACCTTTTACAACTTCAGGATTACTCATATCAATCACCATAGCGGGAATCTGGTATTCTTCCGCCACTTTGAGATAAGCCGCTGTAAATTCATGTGAGCCGTAAAGGGTTCCCATGTGCGTATCAATGTGATCGGGGCGATAACCCAGAGAAATCGCCTTTTCAATCTGAGCTCTGATTTCCGTTTCGACTTCTGCGGCAGTAGCGTTTTGAACGACTGGGGGAACATCGCGCCAAAGTTTTCCATCCGGATCAATCAGCCCTGGAACATCTGCAGGATCAGAAACCGGCCCCCAACGATAGGTTTTCCATTCGCTGGTTAGCGTCAGGTGAAGCCCCACATCTTCGTTTGGGTGTTCTATCGCCCACTCGATAAATTCGGCTGCATTGGGGCAGGGCATCATCACTGCGGCAGATTGAATCTCATCCTGACTGAGCTGTCGTTTGGCAGAAATATTGGCTTCCGGGCACATACCTATATCGTCAGCGTGGAGAATGAGGACTTTTTTCCCAGCGGGGAAACCGAGTTTTTCGGCCCAGGTTTGAGGAGTGGTTTCGGTCTCCTGGTCGGAGTCTTTTTGGATTTGTGCGGTGGGATTGGTACAGGCAATCAGGGTGCACATTGCTATGGAAATGATGGTTGTGAGGTGAAGGTGAGTAGTTTTTTTCATGTAGTTTATAGTTAGTGATTTTGTTTTGATATGCTTTAAAATCAAATTTGATTTCCTCTTGTTTATAAGATCCCTCACTTCTGTTCGGGATGCCCACAAATGTGGGTAAGAATATATCCGCCTGGTTGGCGGAATGTCTTTTCTCTATCCCTGGATAGGAATCCCGACCATCGGGAGAGATCTTCATCAATCATGTAAATAAAATTATTTCTATAAGTCCATTATCTCAAAATATCATAGCTCCCGCCCATATAATTCCGATTCTTTATAATCAATTTTTTACTTGCGGACTCATACATAATCTCCACATCAGCAGCGGGAGGGGAATCATCAATCAAAATTTGTTTTGGAGTCTGTTCCAAATGAATCCGAAGAATATGTGGCTCTAATTTTCCACTGAACGAAATCTGGAGTTTATCTTCCCCGTCCTTGAATTCAAGTTTCGTTTCTTCCTGATCCTTTTGGTCAAAGATAGAGAAAGATTGTTCACCTTCCGGATACAATAACCACGTCGTAACTCCCTGATAAGTACTATCTCCCAACCCGGTATAAGCTCGTTGAATATGCATCGGAATAATCGCGCCTT
>JAGQVA010000530.1 GCA_020438265.1 Bacteroidota bacterium | reverse complement strand
TCTGCCTGATGCACTTTCAGAGAATATGACCCTGAAAGAGTATAATAATCGCATTATCGAAATTTACCTCAAAAAACACGACGATAATATCAAGCTCGTGGCGGAGAAACTCGATATTGGAGTTTCTACCATCTATCGGATGTTGAAGGAGAAAAAGGAAGGGGCCGGGGCTTAGGTCCTTTTATTTTTAGACCTTCCAGGTTTTCGAAAACCTGGAAGGTCTCATTCAAAAAATCCTTGCTTTAGCAATCGAATAACCTGATTTCCCTCCCCATTTTCCATTCATGAACAATCCGTCTCTGAAGATCAGGAAACCAATTCCCAATCTTTATCTGGAAATAATCAATAAAAGGATTTGGGTAAACAGTTCGGCTTAGTTGCAATTCGTCTTCCCAATCCCTAATTGGCAATTTCCCTCATTTTTCTCATCTTGCTGTTTCATTCAAAATTTAGTCATGATGAAATTTCTTGTCCCTATAAAAATGTTTATCGCAGGCCTGATGGTTATTCTGTTAGGTTCCTGCACACCGAAAGAACCTGCACCCAAAATGGATTTGAGTGCTGTAAGCCTGATCCCTCAACCTGTTTCTGTAGCTGCCACGGGTAGTTCATTTGCTCTAACTGCTGAAACGGGAATCTATGTAAATGCCGAGGATGAAAAAGCAACACGTGTTGGACTAATGCTGGCAGACCAGTTGAGACCTGCCACAGATTTCCGTTTATTGGTTCAACCTACAAAACAAGCTCCGGAGCCAGGTAATATATACCTCACTTTGGTTGAAAACAGCGAATTAGGTGATGAGGGATATAAACTGGAGATTACTGAAGATTTACTGACCTTGTCTGCGAATCAACCAGCCGGACTATTCTATGGAATTCAAACCATTCGCCAGCTGTTACCTGCAAATATTGAGGCCAGTACCCAACAGGAAGGTCCCTGGTATATTGCGTCAGGAACCATTACGGATCATCCTGAATATGAATATCGCGGTAGTATGCTCGATGTAGCCCGTCATTTTTTTAGTGTGGATGAGGTCAAAAGACATATTGATTTAATTGCGGCGTATAAAATCAATTATTTACATCTTCACCTGACAGATGACCAGGGATGGAGGATCGAAATCAAGTCCTGGCCAAAACTGACAGAAGTAGGTGGTAGTACCGAAGTTGGTGGGGGAGAAGGCGGATTTTATACTCAGGAGCAATACACAGATCTGGTTAATTATGCTGCTGAACGTTTTATCACTGTTGTTCCCGAAATTGACATGCCTGGTCATACCAATGCAGCGCTGGTTTCTTATCCGGAACTGAACTGTAACCCCAAAATGCCAAAGCCTGAATTGTATACAGGAACTGAGGTGGGATTCAGCACCTTCTGTACTGATAAAAAACAGGTTTACGAATTTATCAATGATGTTCTTGTAGAACTGGTTGAATTAACTCCTGGTCCCTATATCCACATCGGAGGTGACGAGTCTCATGTAACAGCGATGAAGGATTATATTCCTTTTATTGAGCAGGTTCAGGAATTTGTCGTCAGTAAAGGCAAACAAGTCATTGGCTGGGATGAAATTACCCACGCCCAATTAGCCCCGAATACAGTTGCTCAATTCTGGGATAATGCAAAAAATGCTCAGAACGGAGTCAAACAAGGAGCCAAAATCCTTATGTCTCCTGCTAAAAAAACCTATCTCGATATGCAGTATGATTCCACGACACAGTGGGGATTACACTGGGCTGCCTATATCGAAGTAGAAGATAGTTATAATTGGGAGCCAACTACTTACGCCGAAGGAATTTCCCGTGAAGATATTCTGGGAGTTGAAGCACCACTCTGGTCAGAAACGGTAACCAATATTGACGAAGTAGAATATATGGTTTTCCCTCGTCTGCCAGGTATCGCTGAAATCGCCTGGTCTTCGGCTGAAGTTCGTGATTGGGAGACGTATAAAGTGCGTTTGGGCGCGATGAAGAGCAGGTTTGAGGCGATGGGGATCAATTATTATGCTTCGAAGCAGGTACCCTGGACGGAGTAATTTTTTTTTGAAGAGGGAAAATAAACCCAAAAGGTTTATTTTCCCTCTTCATTAAACATCTCCTTACTCATCTTTTAATGTCTCAATCGGATTCATCATCGCCGTTTTCACCGACTGATAACTCACCGTCAGCCACGAAATAATCAGCGCAGCACCTCCCGCAATAACCAACGTATCAGCTCCAACATTAACCCTCGTTGCAAAACTTGTCAGCCATCCATCCATCACATACCAGCCTAATGGCAGCGCAATCACTACAGCAATAAGAACCAGTTTGGTAAAGTCTCTGGACAACAAACTCACCAGTTGGAACGAAGAAGCTCCCAATACTTTGCGAATGCCAATTTCCTTGGCTCTTTGTACAGTCGTAAACGCAGCTAAACCAAATAATCCCAGCGAAGCAATAATAATTGCCAATCCAGCGAAAACGCCCAATGCCTGTCCTGCCTGGGTTTCTGTGCGGTACAACTGGTCAAATTCATCGTCGAGAAAGTGAAAATCAAACGGACGATGCGCGACCATTTCTTTCCAGGTAGATTCCAGATGATCAATGCTTTCGGTAATATTTTCCGTGTTAATCTTCACCATCGCGTAATTGTAGTCATTTTTTGAAAGGAAAATTACCAGCGGAGATACTTCTTTGTGAAGAGAGGCAGAATGAAAATCATTAATGACAGCCTGAACAAATCCTTCCCTTCCGTTGAGATTGATGGCTTTTCCAACCGCTGTTTCCTTATCCCAGCCCATTTGTTTGACGACTGTTTCATTGATGAGAAAAGGATAATCTTCACGCTGGCTGCTGGCAAAGGTGTAATCACTACCACTGAGAATTTGAATTCCCATGGTTTTCACAATGTCAATATCAGTAGCCATTGCCTGTACCAGACGAGAATCCTTGGGATTGGAAGGCAGAAACAAACCGTAAGTTCCGTCTACCTGGGAAGGCGTTTCTGAAACTGCGGAAACATAGTTAATATGTGGTGAAGCCGTAAGTGCACCTTTTAAAGCGTCCCATTTTTCCACCATTTGATAATCCATCGGAATTACCAGTAATTGTTCTTTTTCGTAGCCTAAATTCTTATTCTGAATCAAATTCAATTGTTTGTAAATCACCATTGTCCCGATTACAAGGAATATGGAAATGGCAAACTGAAAAACCACCAGGGTTTTGCGCAGCCAGACACCGCTATTGGACGTTTTGAAATTGCCACGCAGAATGGTAATCGGTTTGAAGTTGGAAAAGGCAAGTGCAGGATAAAGGCCAGCGAGCAAACTGACAATGATTCCTACTGCAAAGAGTCCCAGCAACAGCGAAGGCGTTTCCAATAGAGAAATCGTTAAATCTCTGCTGATCAATTGATTAAAATAGGGTAGGGCCAGTCTCGCAATTCCCACAGCAAAAATCAGGGCCATAAAGGTGATTATCGTTGCTTCACCCATAAACTGACCGAAAAGCTGACTCTTCTGCGCACCAACCACTTTCCGAAGTCCAACTTCTTTGGCTCTGTCTACAGAACGAGCCGTAGCCAGATTCATATAATTGATACAGGCGATAATTAAAATCAGCAAGGCAATCGCACTGAAAATATAGATGTAGCGGATATTGCCGAATGTCCCATAGCCACCCTGCGCATCTGAGCGCAGGTGAACATCTTCCAGGGCAGTTAAATGTAGAATTAATGATTGGTCATCTCCCAATTGTTCACCCAATTCCCTTTGCATTAAGTCAGGTAACTTTGCTCTCAGGTCATCCACCGAACTTCCTTTTTCCAGCACCAGAAAAGTCTGATAATTGGCCGAACCCCAGATTTCCTGTTTGGCAGCCCTTGTACTCGTAAAAGAGGCAATAAAATCTGCTGAAAAGTGCGAATTGGATGGAAAATCAGCGATTACCCCCGTTATCTGAAAGTCTCTGCCATTATCTTTTTTGAGAACTTTCCCCATCGGGTCTTCCTGTCCAAAATATTTTTCAACCATGGATTCGGTAAGAATCATGGTATTGGGAGCGGTGAGGCAGGTTTTGGGATTTCCTTTCAATAAAGAAAAGCTGAAAACATCGAAAAAAGTCGAATCAGCATACATAAAGCTGCTTTCCTGAAATTGTTTGTCCTTGTATTCTATCACCGATGGCCGGAACGTCCCGGTAGGGTAGAGGCGAACTCCGTCAATTACCTCTGGAAACTCGCGTTTCATGACCGGAAGAGCAGCCGTAGGAGAAATGGCAACATGCTCTGCAAAATCAGGACCTTTAAATTCCATGCTGACCCGGTAGATCCGGTCCGCTTTTTCGTGAAATTTATCGAAACTCAATTCATGGCCCACATAAAGCATGAGTAGCAGACAAGCTGCCAGTCCGGTTGCCAGGCCAAAAATATTAATCAGCGAATATCCGGCATGTTTGCGAATATTCCTGAAAGCAATGATGAAATAATGTTTTAACATATGGGTTGAAAAAAAGTAGTTAGGTAAAATGTGAGGTCGAAACAGTTGAATAAGGCTCAGAGTGCCGAATATATAGCTCCACTTTGCCTTTCGGGCT
>JAGQVA010000529.1 GCA_020438265.1 Bacteroidota bacterium | reverse complement strand
CAGAACTCTTCGTTCGCAAATTGCGAAAAGCACTGACTGAATATCATTTTTCAGGAAATTATAAATCTGAAATACAAAGAATGGTGGCCTATTTTGATCATGAAAGAAGTAAAAAACAGGATCAATATGACTATGAAACGCGACATTCTTTAAATGAAGCAGAACAGGTCAAATGGAATCAATATATCGCTGATGAATTAAAAAGATTTGAATCTTTTAAGGCACACAAGGTTTCCAATAAAATTCCCCTGGAATAAATTAGTCCGCAATAGATAATTCGCTGATTCTCAATCCCCGGTCATTTTCATCTTTGGGATAAGTGATAGAAACATGTTTTCCGCTTGCTTCACCCCGATAGCTATAGGTAATTTCTTGCAGTGTCCCGTCAATATTTCTCACAACTTTCATTTCATCCGTCCAGGCATTTTCATGAGGTTCCGGATTGGGAATAATGACTTCTCCGATTTTCGTATCGTTTGGAAAACTGAGTTTTGAAGGAATACCAAATAACATTTTGGCAATCAAAAAGGCTTCTGCCCAATCAGCCACCTGAATTGTAATGGCTTCCTCATATTGGATATATCCTCCCCAATCTTTTCGCCATTCTTCATAAATTGCATCTTTACCACTCGTACGAATTTTTTCTATATAAGCTTCAGCACTTGAATTCGCCGGCGGTGGCGGAAACTGCGAAAGATATCCTTCGAATGCATAACCTATAACTCCATCAAAATCGACTTTGGCCATCCCGCCCTTAATTTGGTCAACTTCGACAGATTTAGATTTTGCGGGTGTGATAATATCAACTTTATCTCCAAAAGAAATTTTTCCCAGTTTGTCAGAATCAGCCTGTTCTTTTTTCCGAAGATTTAATCCATTCGGAGCGGTTATATAATAGAGGCCTTCTGGTTTGGGAAAAAGAATGGAAGGTATTTTGGGCGAATCTTCTTGTCCGTAAATTGCTGAAAACGAGCCAATTAAAAGCAGGAAAATTAGAGAAAAAGAGATTAAAGAATATTTATTACTGTGCATATTTATTTGTTTTAAAAAGAAAATATCAGGACTCATCTTGCAATTCAGAAGGAGAAGATTCGGGATATTTCTCACTAAATTTTTCCAAAGTTTTTAAAGATTGCCTTCTGACACTATTTTTCAAAAATGGTGTCAGGCCAAGCCAAAATCCTAAAGGACCCAGAGCCATTCTCGACCAGCGCCAAAAGTTGAAACTATCCAGGTGTCGGTAAATTTTTTCATCTTTAAAAGTAAATTGAGATGAAATCCGGTTGTGGACCTTCCTTTTTTGTTTACCGAAAACATATTTTGCCTCCCATTTCCCCTGGCCCTTTTCATTAGTAGCCTGAATACTACTAAATGTAACTTCCAGATCCTCTCCACCATTCTTGACGAGCATTCTCCACATATTGCGAGCCTTCGCTCCTTTTAGTTCTCCAAAAACGGGGTCCTGAAAAATGATTTCCGGATGATAACATTCGATCATCCCTTCGGCATCTTTGTTTTGAAAAGCTGTGTAAAACTTTTCAATAAGTTTATGATTAGAATCTGACATAATCAAGATTATATATCCTTGGAAAAATTAGTCATCTCACAATCAAACTCATCAACGAAAAAATTGTCCATTTGGTCAGCTTTGAGCGCAAGATTGGTGAGAGTTTGTTTTATTTCATCGGCTCTGGGAGAAAAAATTTCGGAAATATGTACCCGATAGGATATATAAATCTGATTTTCGTGAATACCCAGAGAGTAGGGGGGGACAGGATCACTGAGAAGGTAAGTGTACAGCTTTTCCAGATTTTTTGATGGCAATTTATTTAAAGGAGAAGTCGCATACAGATAGTTCTGACTATAAACAAATACTCTTATCTGTGAACTCCCCTGATGAAAAACCCAAAAATCATAACCAGTTCTGGCCAAAACCGGATTCATACCCAGGCCTCCTAATGCTCCTTCTACAAATTGGGCAAACCTTGAAACTTCGGTTTCTTCAAAAATCTGCTGGTCTATATTCGTGCCGCAATTGGGGCAATATTCTGTTTTTTCAAAAAGAATCGTTCTACAAGAATTACATCTAAGAGAAAATCGATGATGAGGATTTTCATCCAGCGCACTGAGTTCAGTGCTTAAGGTTTCTAATGGAATGGCGAATCCAACATTATCAGCATTGGTAAATTTTGCAGTTGTAACACCAACTACTGCTCCATCCTGATTCACAACTGGTCCACCACTATTTCCCGGATTAACTGCGGCATCAGTTTGAATATAATATTGACCATCCATCAGTTGCCTGACATTGGAAACAATACCTTCCGTGATTGTATATGGAAGTCCAAAAGGATAGCCCAGGACATACACTTTATGTCCACTGGCCAGATTTGCTCCATTGACAATATCCAAAATAGGAGCATCGAGGTCCCGGTCCGGTTTTAAAAATGCAAGATCGTCAGCTGGATTAACAAAAATAACATGAGCGAGAAAGCGGTCTTTTGTCTGATTTTCAATGGAAACCCAATGGTTTCCTTCAATGACATGATAATTGGTGACAACTATGCCTTTATCTTTTAAATAAAATCCGGTCCCACTTCCAGCAGAGGTATTGATTTTAAAGACAGCGTTTGCTAACCGGCTATGAATATCACTCATGTAGTTTTTCTGTAGTTTAGAATAGAATTCTTTCAGTAAATATAGCCCTTTTTTTCAGCCATTAAAAAGAAAACACGTAGGCATCTGATCCAGCAAATTTTCGACAGAAAAGTATGTAAAGAAATAAATGAGGCAAAATCTCTTAACCTCAGTGCCTCAGTGTTTTATATTTATTTAGCGTTAATCGCCCCAAATTTTCCTCCAAAACTTTCCAAAATACTCCGAGTTTAAGGCCTCATTATCAGGACTTACTTGATGAATATCCACAAACTCGCCATTTTCCTTGACCAATTTATAAGTAAAGACATATTGTGGATTTTGCAGGGGTTGGTCCATGCCATTCAGGATTCCAAAACGCAAATCTCTCCAAAGGATGGTGCTGTCCTGTTCTTCCAGAACATAAAATCCTTTTGTCATCCATTCCATTTTTTCGACGACACGATTATTCTCCTTTTTTGCTTCCTCTATAAGATTATGATTTTTAGGAATATAAGTGAATGATACATTTTGATTACTACTGAACAGAGAATAATAACCGATATCAAATCCGTAGGGTTCTTCAGCGATAGAATACCATAAAATACTGTTGAATGGAGAAGGATAAGTGGAGAGTCTGACGACACTTTTTCCCTGATTATGGAGAGAATTGGTAAAAACCGCTTCAGCTACGAATTTATTCGTAACAGTAATGACAAGATAGAAGGAGCTAAGAATAAGTCCCCATTTATTCCAGACTCCCCGCCATTTATGTTCCCGATGAAGGAAGAGAACAACCATTATACAGATCAGAAATGGAATCGTGTATAAAGGATCGACAACGAATATGGTATTAAAGGCAACCCGATAATTGCTAAAAGGATAAAAAAATTGCGTTCCCCAGGTTGTAAAACAATCGAGTAGGGGATGGGTAAAAAGAGCCCAAAAGGCAAGAAAAGACCACTCTTTTCGGCTACCCCATTTTTCTTTATAGATTTTGTGAATCAGGAAACCAATAGCAGGAGCAGCGATAAAAGAAAATAAAAAAGAATGGGTAAATCCCCGGTGCATAACCATGGCATTTAATTCTCCTGTAAAAAAATTGGCCAGGACATCCAGATCGGGAATGGTCCCACAAATAGCTCCCCATAAAGGAGCCCGGTTTCCAACTTTTTTTCCTAAAACCGCTTCACCGACTGAAGCTCCGAGTACTACCTGTGTTAGTGAATCCATAGGCGGATAAATATATCTGTTATTCCTGAAAAAAACCGGAAAACCTTACCCTTTGTTTTTAGTCCGAATCAAACAAAATGAAAGATAATCATGTCGCGGTTACAGGGTATCATTTTAGCACTTTGAAAACAACGACTTTGTGTATAAATTATCAAGACCCAAGTTCTGTAATCAGCCTCATTTGCTGAATTTTAACGATTTGGGAGGCACTTAACTCATGGACACATTGAAAAGAATCTATTTTCCTACATTATTAACTCCTAACCCTGCAGGATCATCCATGCTTCAGTATCTGGTGAAATCAGCCGTTCTCGTTATATTTCTTACTTTTTTAAATTCCCCGAAATTGGTTTTTAGCCAGGCCAATTTTACAGCCAGCATTACTTCTGGCTGTGCTCCTCAAATTGTAAATTTCACTTCTTCTGCTCCGGGAGCAGTAAGTTATAGCTGGAATTTGGGAAATGGAAATGTTTCAACTCTGGTTAATCCCGGTGTTACTTACACCACTGCGGGACTATATACCGTTACACTTACTGTTTCTTATGCAAATGGTACAACTGAGACGGTATCCAAGAACAATTATATCGAAATATTTGGGAACCCTAATTCAGAGTTTACTGCCAATGTGTTTAATATTTGCCAGGGGGAAACTGTGCAGTTTACAGATTTATCGGCTCCAGGCTCATATCCTATAACAGGGTGGCTTTGGGATTTTGGTGATG
>JAGQVA010000051.1 GCA_020438265.1 Bacteroidota bacterium | reverse complement strand
ACCCTGATATACACTGTCTCAGGAGACAATGCCTGTATTCTGGCTGATATTGAGGAAGAACTACCTACGTCTCCCCGCCCTTTGCTCTTGCCTAATCCCTGGCATGATGAACTTAGCCTGGAATTTTCCAACGCCAGGCGGGAATCTCACTGGCTGGACCTCTACGATATGCAAGGACGAAGGGTAAGAAGGTTTGGGCCTTTGTATGACTCACCTGTTGCCTTGCAAGCGAGCGAATTGCCGGCGGGGGTTTACACTTTTTGTTTTTCTAATCAAAGGGGGGAGAAGGTTTGGGGGAAGATTTTGAAGTGGTAGGGATGCTTGGGCTTGGGTACATGCATAGAGTGATACTGTACTGTGAAACATATAATCCACCAATGTTATTTCTCGTCCATAGGCAGACTGCATATAATTGGTATAACCCTTTCGGGGGAATCCTTGTACCTCTCCATATTTTCTGGTAGGTAACGTGTCGCAACGGCAAGATGAACCCCGTGACGAAAAAATAACATTATGCGACACGTTATCAGTCAATCCAGAACTTTAACCGAAAACTTGAAACAATTGATTCTTAATCAGGAATCTGTTTTATCCTACCTTGAATCAAAGGAAAAGGAAATTATCCAATTGCCCCAAAACAAGACCTATCTAAGTATCTTAGTAGATCAGCTTTCTAAGCTATCACAGGCCCGTACAAGGCTTTTAAATGATCATCAGGTAAGTAACCCTATGGAATTACCTTCAGATGCTCTAATAGCCTATACAGAGTTTTGGAAACAATCTGATGTTATCCTAAAAATAATAGAAAGGAAGTTAAAAGATTATTATTATACTCAATCCGCAAAGGATTGAGAGGGAATCAGTTGAAACTTGAGAGAAAGAAGGGTTTCCAACTCACTTTTATATTGGTCAATATGATCAAAAAAATCGAGGATCGCTTGTCGAAAGAGTTGCTTAGTTCTAAAAAACTGTGTGTTAATGACCTTTTTTCTGAGGAATTTCCATAACCTTTCGATCAGGTTTAAATTGGGAGAATAAGGGGGCAGAAAGACCGGTTGAATCGGTGTATTTTCTACCCATTTGCTCAGCTGCTTATTGCGGTAATATCTGGCATTATCCTGTATGACATAAATGGTCTTTGCCTGAGGATGTTTTTCGATCAATTTTTGGTACAAATCCTGGGTAGATTGGGCATTGATTCGGTCGGCTTCTACCACTTGTACATCGGTATGATCCAAGGCATTGAGGGCTGCATTGATATTGACTCGATCTCGCCCACTGACAGTCAGTTGTCCTCGCTCGGTTCCTGTTTCGATCCATCCATAAGTGCTACGGGTATTATGGGTAGGATGAACCCCATCGACAAAATAAAGGCGGGCATCCCCTCTCTGGGCCTCTTTGAGCATCGGTGGGAGGGTTTGCTCAACAAAAGTGAGTTGCTTGGAAAGATCCGCTTTGCAGGGAACTTCTTTCGTCTTTTTGTAGCTAAAGCCGATCCGGCGAAGTAAATCCGAAACACCTGAACTACTGTAAGATACCCCAAAACGAGCCGCAATAAAGCAGATGATCTGGCGGCTATCTGTGTAAAGAAACGTTCGTAACTGATCTCTGAGTTGACTCAACTCAAGCGAACTCAATTTACCCCAACGGCCTTTGTAGTTAGTGGCTAAATAAGTATCCAAACCATCAGAGAGATAGACCGACTGATAGCGATAAACCGTGCTCAGGCCGATCCCTAAATCCTCGGCGATTTCCTCAGCAGAATCTCCTTTATCTAGCAGCAAAATCACCGTGATTTTTATGTAGGTCGTCTTGTCGGGAAAGTTTCGCTGTAATTGTCGTAAATGGATACGGTCTGATTCGCTTAAATGAAGTGCCATAATACAAACTTAAAAACTCATTACTCTCAATCCTATTCGGATTGGGTATAATACTGAAAAACGCTCTCGTCTACTAAGGCCCTTCGACTTCGCTCAGGGTGACAGCATATTGCTTATGAAGCTACCATTTTCTGACCTGGCTACCTTCCAGGTCTTTTATATAAATAAAGCCACCCCAGGCTAAAGGGTGGCTTAAAAAATAAGGCTAAATAGGAACTCTTTTACATTAGCAGTTGGTATCGGCGCGGCTCTGATCCCAGCAGTGCCAGTTGGTATCGTTGAAGAAATCAGCGTTTTTCACTCTGCCTTCGCCAGTTGGAGCAATCCACTGAATTTCAATGAAAGTGTTGGGGCTGTTTTGACCGCCCTTGATATCAAAAGCACGGTTGAAAGTACTGGTTGGCTCAACGCGATACTCCAGATATGCTCCCATTGAATTACTGGTTGTATTGACATCAGTGTAACGAATCGAAGCATGATCATTACTCAAATCCTTTTGGTAATGAATCGTTAAATAAGAAGCTGGATTATTCGGACGGTAATTAACTGTAAAGGTAGCCTCAGTACCATCGGTAGCAACTACCCCGCGATACCACTCAAAATTGCTGTATCCACCTACCTGAGACACATTCATTACCCATTCTACATCCTGTCCGCTATTGATATATTTTCCTGTCAGGACGATATTATACACTTGAAGTGGGCCCTGATACTGGTATGACCATGCAAACGTACCATTTCCGATAAAGACAGGCGTTTCATTGACAGCCAGGTGAAAAGCTGCAGTAGGGATAGCAGTATTGGCAACGATCACTGTATTCCAAACCAGAAGATGAATACCAGAATGAATCCAGTTTTTATATGTATTACCATTGCTCATGGTTACTGCGGTATCAGCTTCACCCAAAGCGGTGGGCATGGTATACATTTCTGCTGCGGGTAATTCCGGAGCAACTTCAGGAACGGGATTGACATTTTCTACACAAGAAGAAAAAACAAAAGCGATAAGGGCTAGCAGAATGATAAAATAAGAAGTTTTCATTTTTTATATTTTTTGATTGTTAAAAGTTGTTGTTTGTTGCGCGCTTCACTGTTAATACACAAGAAGGCAGGGGGTACCCTTAGTGGGAATGTGATTTTTTTTATTTTTTTTGAAATTCTCTAAATTTAGCCAACCTATTGAATATTGCTTTTACGTATGAAACGCTTGCTTTTCTTTATAATTGGCTCTCTGCTGGCCATTCATCCTTGTATGTTAAAGGCTCAAAAAGTAAATGAAACTCAGAAACTTCTCGTTCTAGCAGACTCATTAATCAGAAAAGGAGAAATCACTCAAGCCGAAGGAATCCTTTCTCCTGTGATTTCTGACCTGAAATCTGAAGCCTTATCCAGCCCTGCCTTATTACATTACCAGCTTTGGAAACGATGGAATGAAGTAACTTTTGACTGGTTTCATAACCATAAAGAGTATCACCATGAGGCATCTATGGAGGCGCCTCAGGAGCTGATCCAAATTACGGAAAACCTCCAACCATTTGATTTATATCGATATACCGATTCCTGGTTGGAATTATTGCTGAAAGCGATCAGATCTAATGATGCGAATGTTATGGAAACAGGATTCCGAAAGGTTGATAGTTTGATGCAAATGGTGAAAAAGGATCAAACGCTGAGGCAAAAAGAACGATCTTCTCTGGAAGCCAGATATCTTCAGGCAAAACAAATGGGTCGTTACTTCGAAGGAGAACCCCAATCAGCACTTCAGTTTAGTAAAGAAATCATCGCTATATATGAGAAATGGGACGATTCTGTCCACTTCAATCTGGTTAGAACCTACCTCATGCAAGGTGTCAGTCTTTGCGCACTCAGTCAATTCGACGAAGCAATTGGGAGTTTTCAACAAGCGGCCCAATTTGCCCAAATATTATATGGCGAAAATTACATAGGCCGGGGATATATGTATGACTGGACTGGTTATGCTTATTATTTCACACACCGATATGATCAGGCCATTCCTCATCTCGAAACGGCTATTTCTATTATCCAGGAGCATTATCCGGAACCTGTTCCTCATCTTGAGTTATTATATGCCAGAGTGGCGGATTCGTATTATTTTACAGGTGAATGTGAAGAGGCGATTCTGCTTTATGAGCGTTATATTGACTTATTAAAAAGTTTGTATGGAGAACAGTCTTCCAAACTTCAACCCGCCTACCATCAGATAGCGAATTGTTATCAATTCTTATTTCAGTACAAAGAAGCAATCAAAAACTTTAAGATTTCAGCCTCGATTGCCAGGGCAAATGATGGAGATCTGTCTACCACGCTTGCTCAGTTATATTATCTGATAGGGGATGTTTATGCAGTTATGGGAAAATTTACGCAGACAGTGCATTTCTTTGAGCTTGCTACCGCAATTTATGAATCTTATGGAGAGGGTCATTCACATGAACTGGCAGAAATCTACAGCAAAACAGGAGCAGCCCATACTCGCCTCGAAGAACATGAAAAAGCCATTATCTATTTAAAGCGAGCTATTTTCACATTTGCCAAGGAACAAAAGAAAAACAATTGGTCGTTTAATACCGACCTGGCTCTGGTGTATAAAGATTTAAGCGAAGTCTATAAAGAATTAGGAGAACTGGATTCAAGCTTCGTTTATATTCAAAAAGGATTACAAAGTGTTCATCCCTTGGATCATAATCCCCGATATTTCATTTTTAGCCAGATAGGAGCTGTTTATAGTGCAAAAGGGCAATATCAGTTGGCATTGGAAGCTCAATTTCAAACGCTCAAAGAGTTAACAGCTTTTGATCCCAAACGAGAGAACGTTAACCTTCTAGCCTCTACTTATCAAGAGATAGGGGATTGTTATTTTTATTTAGAAAAGTATACCCAGTCTATTTCCTATTTAGAAAAAGCTCGACAATTATCCGAGAACAGTGATTCCGAGCATAATATCATCTCCATAGCTACTTCCCTGGGGAAAACCTATACAGCTACCAGGGAGCTTGAAAAGGCGCTAGAAATTTTTAAAGGGATATATTCCCGGTTCGCTCATCAAATACAAAATTCCCGGGAGTCCAATACAAGAACATTCGATATTTTGATGCACATGTTGTTTGATTATTCCAGCACATTATTCAAAAAATATCAACGAGACAAAACGATTGGCGATTTACGTCAGGCCTATCAATATTCTCAACAAAGTCTGGATATCTTTCAATATGTCCGGCAGCACTTACCTGAGGAACAAACCAGGGAGCATTGGATAAATAAACATAATTCTATGTTTGAGATCGACCTTATGCTGGCACATGAACTGTATCAATCGTCCCGGGATCCATCTTATATCGACAAGGCACTGAAGACAATGGAAATAACAAAAAGCTTCAATCTGTTATCCGCTTTGCGAACGGAGCAGGCAGCCAATTTTGCCAGAGTGCCATTCAGCCTATTGGAAGAAGAAGACAGTCTTAAGCTGGAATTACAGAATTTAAAAAATAAGCTTTCATCTCCCCGGTATCAATCGCAAGCTTCTGCGCGCTCCTCAGCAGAACTGGATTCCTTCATTTTTGAAACGCAGAGAAACTATGAGCAGTTCCTCAAAAATCTGGAAAAAAATTATGCTAATTATTTTCATCTCAAATACAGGTCAAATACTGCTACCATATCAGATATTCAACAGAATATGCTCAGGGAAGGGGAGGTTTTGATTCAATTTACTTTGATTGAAGAGCCAGAAGCGCATATTGGCATCTCTGATCAGCCCATTCTTTATACATTGGCGATAAGCCGTAATGCTGTTTTTCTCAGGCAAACACTTCCAGGCGAAAATTTTCCTAAAGATCTCCAAAGTTATCTGGAGTACCTTTCCTCTTATCAGCCTTTGGATTCTACTCAGGGTGAATTAGGGCAAAATATGTATAACCTGCTTTTAAAAGAGCCTTTGCAAGCTTTTACCAACCAGCCCCAAAAGCTCATTATTATTCCCGATGGAAAACTCAACTACCTGCCTTTTGAAGTGTTACCAGTGCCTGATGCGCCCAAAGAGGTTCCCTGGCTTATCTATCACCTGACTTGTAGTTATGCCTATTCTGCTACGCTTTTGCAAGAACAATTGCGCATAAAATCGAAATCATCGCATCATTTCTTCGCCGGGTTTGCTTCTGATTATTCGCAGTTTGGCCAGAATAAAGATACAATGTCTACTGATCCCATACCCCTCGCAATGGCCCGTAATGTAATTATTTCACCTCTGCCTCATGCGAGAAAAGAAGTGGAAACGATAGCCGAGCTGATGGGAGGAATAAGCTTTTTGGGAAAGCAGGCCACAGAAAAAAGTTTTAAAGAGAATGCACCTGATTACCAGATTCTCCATCTGGCTCTTCATACTTTTTTCAACGATAGAGAACCCTTACAGTCCGATCTGGTTTTTACCCCTGTTAACGATAGTACAGAAGATGGTTTCCTGACAGTCAGTGAGATTTACAATCTGGATCTTAGCGCGGAACTGGCCGTACTTTCTGCCTGTAATACAGGGTATGGAGCGTTTCAGCCGGGTGAAGGAGTGAAAAGTCTTTCGCGGGCAATGTCTTATGTAGGTGTACCTGCAACGGTAATGAGTTTGTGGAAAGTTCCTGATCATTCAACCTCTGAGCTTATGTTGTCTTTCTACACTTATCTCAGGGAGGGATTGAATAAAGATGAAGCACTTCGCAAAGCCAAACTGGACTATCTGAGTCGTTCCGTTGAAGGTGATCAAAAGTTACCTATCTATTGGGCAGGGTTTATCGCTAGTGGAGATATGGCTCCGATTAATTTGCCTGATCAATGGATCTGGGTATGGGGAAGCTTATTGATATTGCTTGTCGTTGCAGGAGGAGTATTTTTTTATAAGTCTTTTGCTAAATCTAGTGCATTATCGCGATAAGTGTGCCCCTGCGTAGCAATGATTTCATCTATGAGGGCTTTAGAAGCATCCCGATTTTCCAGTTTCAGGTAAGCCAAAGCCAGATACCATTGGGCAGCCTGCCGGTAACGGGCTGAGGGGTCGTCTGCTACAGCTTTTAATTCGAGGATTGATTTTTCATCGGGCTTATCCGAGAGCATTAAGCTTAACCCATAGTAAATTCGCTCGTCCTGAGACATTTCAGGAAATTGCTCAAACAGGTTTACAGCCTCTGTATAGTCTTTTTGCTCATACGCTTTTAATGCACGATCTAATAGATTTTGTTCACCTCCACTTCTATCACCCGGAGCAATTAAATTGGGGAATGAGTTGTAATGGTCAACAAATAGTTCCTGCTCAGAAGGCGAAGGCCACAGAAAAAAAGTAAACAGCAAAAGTACAGCTGCAGCCACTCCTGCCCATGGGTACCAGGCAAAACGTCGGGGCCTCAGAGGAATGCTTTGAGTTTCAGCTTCATCCTCCTCTAATTCTTCGTCCAGCTCATTAAAGAGGGCTTTTAATTCGTCCCTGCCTCCTTTCTGGCTGGCTTTTTTCAATTTTTGGCGAAAATCGACTTCTTCAGCAAATTCAGATTTTTGCATGAGAGTCTGGAATTTACTTTTTTCAGTTCCAGATAACCCTTCCTGAACATACTTGTCAATTAATTTACTACTACTATCGTCCATCAGATATATTGATTATTCTTCCATTATTTCCTTTAGTTGTTTCAGACATCTGGATTTATGACTGTATACTACATTGGGACTATTATAGTCCATTTCTTTTTGTACTGCTTCTGCTTTATACTGATGATAATACACCAGTTGTATCAGCCTTCGGCACTTTTGTCCCAGTTTTTCCAGCGCTTTACGAATCTTTCCTTCTTCTTCATTCACACTGTCCAACTCTTCTATTAATACTTCTGTATCCCTGTAAATGTCTGCTTCCTCCATAGAGATAAAATTTGCCCTGGAATCTTTTTTAAGGACTTTCAAGAGCTTGTTTTTCCCAATACTAAAGAGAAAAGTCTTAAGAGAACATTTTTGAGGGTCGTATTTATTCGCCAGACAAATTTCATAAAAAGCGATCATCGCATCATGCCAGGCATGGAGCAGCGCATCTTTGGATACACCCGGGAAGTATTTCTGTGAAAATCCCAAAAATTCATTTCGGTACAGCTTATATACCTCCGTAATCGCTTCCATCCCTTCATTGCGCAAGCGAATAACTAGCTTTTCCGTATCGATTTCCTTAATTACTTTCAACTGGCTCATGTGGTTGATGAATAAAAACGGTTCGGTTGGAATTTACATTGGTCTTACTCATTTTGACATGAAAGATAAACAGGTAATTTAATCCATTTTTTGGATAATCCAAGGTAAAACACCCCAGCCGACTATAAGCACATGTCTATAATTAGCGTTTGCGTTTTTGTCTTCAGACAAACTTAGCGAGAAAAAGTTGATTCCTCTCTACATTTATCTTTCTCCAATAAGGTGGAGAGACGTAAAGCAAACCTCCTGTTATTTCCGAAAGCCCGATCCACAAATTGGGGCAGGCTTTCGGTATTTTTTCAGGATTGATCTTGACAAAGAACGATAAAATCTATTAGATTAAGAATGCTATTATCACGATTCGGCGATAAGAATCTGCCTCGAAACCACACCTGCACTAGTCTGAAAAATCCAATGAGTCAAACCAGCCGGTAGCTCTACATTAAAGCTGTTGGAATCGCCTATACTCATTGTCGCCAGAGTACTCCCTTCTGAAGAGAGAATCGTTAGGGATTGTACACTGACTCCCGTTTTATATTCGACATTCGCCAGGCGGGATACAGGATTAGGATTGACTGAGACAATTCCGCCGCCTGATGGCGCCGCAACTTCAAAGACAATGATATTCACATCTACCTGAGCAGAAGCTGACTGTAAGCTAAATAAAGCCAAAAAGCCTGTCAGAAAAACAAAAGTAAGGTATGTACGCAGGTTTCCCTGTCCAGTTTGAATGAAGGATTTCATAATAATGTTTGTTATTTATTGTTTGTTGTAAGTCCTATGAGAAAAAAGGCAAAGGGTGGCCAACCCTGGCAGAAAAGCGCTTCTACGAGGTCATCAAGGGGTTTAGATTTGTATCATTAATCTCTCTGGATTACTGTGTTTGTTGAATAGAGATCATTTCTGATAAAGCCCAAGTTTGTTAAATAAGAAAACATGTTGGTGAAAAGGATAACAGAAGAATGAGCAAACAACACCTTCTCACCGCGAGATACACCAGGGTATTAGGAGCTTTGATGGTGTATCAGAAAGAGTACGATTCTGATTTTGTTCATAATGGGGTTGAATGTTTGTTCTTTTGTTGTTGTTTGTCCTCTTATTACCTTTCTTATGAAAAACCTTAACACTCATGTGTGATTTTTTTTCATTTTTTTGAAAGAAATTTCATAAAAATCTAATAACCAACAACTTATAATTATAAAAAAATACTACAAATAATTCTTGCGATCTGTTTCAGCAAAAGATTATTTGTTTCTACATCAGCAAAACTCCGCCTTTTCCACGTCAATCTTTATACATTTTTCCCCAAATCATTGATAGTTTTCGCCAAATGGGCAGATTGTTACCTATTCACATTACTAAAAAAGTCAGCCCCTTAAGGAGCTGACTTTATATATAACAAAACAAAAAAAGAAGACAGATTTCTTAAGAAGCCTGCTTCATAGAATCTTTCCAGTATTCTCTGGGCGAAATCCCAAAACGGTTTTTAAAAATAGTCGAAAAATATCCCTGGTACTCAAAACCACATTTAAAAGCCAGATCTCCCAGGGAAAGAATCTCTCCTTTTTCCAATTCTTCAAGTGCAAGTTGTAATTGTATTTCCTGAATCAATTTAACGGGAGAGACACCTGTGAGCGCTTTTACTTTACGATGAAGCTGGCGAGGGCTTACATGTACCGCTTCAGCCAGATCTTCCACCGTGATTTTGGTCTCCGGAAGGGAAGTTCTGATGAGGTTTTTAATTTGAATAATCCATCCCTGCTCATTCATCAACTGTAATAATTGATAATTGGGAGGAGAAACCTGGCAGTTTTTGGGAGAATACATGTTTATGTCTTTTATAGTTTGGTAAAGGTTGAGTCAGTATTACCTGAACTCTGACATAAAACTCATGATTTATTTCCCTGCCTTCAAGGGTATTTATTTAACCAAAAACCGATAAAAATTCATAAAATAGCATCATTAATGAATCAATTTTTGATAAATTAGACGTTTTATACAAACCAAAAACCAAAAATTTGAACCAAAACACATCTGGCCGCCTGCAAGATTTATTGGATTGTTTGAGTAAATCAGAGCGTATTCGTTTTCCCGGCTGGTTACAAAATGAGCTTCAGGGTAAGCAAAAAGAAATATCGCTATGGCTGGAACAAGTTGAACACACACAAACAGAAGAACAAGCCTGGCAACAGGTCAGACCTTTTCAAACCTATGATCAGGCACAAATTAATCGCTGGAATACAGCTTTAGTAAACTGGTTAGAATCCTATCTGGCAATTTGTGCTTTCAGGGAAGATAGTTTTGCGAGTATTCACTATCTCAATCGGGCGGTCATTCGCAGCAACCCTCTGGATGCTTATCCATCGACAATTCGCAAGAGTCGTAAGCACCTGGCCCAGCAGCCGATCAGAGACCGTACTTATTATCAGGTTCAGCATGAATTGGATAGATTGGACCTGGAGTTTGGTTTTTCTTTTCCAGAGGTAAAAATCCGCAGATATCAGCTTGATCATGAACTGGCTAAACAAAACGAAGAATTGGCCATTCTCATGGCCAGCATTGAAGTTGCTGTGAGAAAGCTTTCAACTAGTCAGCCCCTGACAGAATTGGATCATTATTGTGTGAGACAGCTTCGTTTATACGCAACACCCCAAAACCGAAAAAAATGGCCAGTGGCTTATTTGTATTGTAAAATTTTTGATTTTCTCGACACCAACCCGATTATTTCTATCCAGGAAGCAGAAGAACTGGTTCATTGGTTTCAGGAGTTTTTCCAACTCTTAAGACCTGACGCTCAGTTTTCTATAGCTATTCTTATTCATAATACCCTGACTTTATCACATTTCAGAAAGGAAGATAAGGATCTGGTGGCCCTTATTTTGGAGATTAATATATGGGTGCTCCAACAGGCAAATATTTTTGGGGCACGCTATTTTTACAGGAATATGGTTCAATTGGATATTTATATGTCTAAAAAAACACAAGATGCAGAAGAAATGAACTCATACATCCAACAAGCTTACCACCATTTAGAAACGCTCAAAGAAAAACTGCCTCCTGACGAACGTGAAGAAGCTTATAATTATAATCTGGCAACCCTGCATTTTGAAACCGGGAACTACGAGGCACTTAGCCGACAAATCTATTCTCTAAACTTTAAGGATTACACTTATGAAATCAGTTATCTGATTCTATGGAATAAAGCCCAGTATGAATTAAGGGAATTTGAAGGGTTGGCAGATAGATTAAAAAACCTGAATATAAGCCTGAGAAACACACAACGGCTCCAGCCGGATTTAAAAAGAAGGCATCTGAATCAGGTGAATTACTTTCGCAAAGTGGTCATCAATTATCGTCCGGCAATTCTAAATCGCCTTCTTAAGCAGCTGAAAAAAGAACAATCTCTGATCGGGAAAAAATGGTTGGTGGAAAAACTGGAAGAAAAAATAAAGAGGCTGTCTTAGCAAAAAGACAGCCTCCCTGATTTTGTATTTTCAATATAATTAATCAAGTACAATGCGGTGGTAACCTGTTCCCTGAGAAGTCTGGATTTTCAGGGTATAGATACCAGCGGCAACGTTTTGCAGATTCACCTGCTCAGCAAACATGCTCACTTTTGACTTGGTAAATCTATGAGCGATTCTGCCATTTACATCATAAATGCTGATAGCCACATCGTCCATTCTGGCCAGTTTCACATCAACAGTGAAAGCACCTTTGGAAGGATTCGGATATACATTCAGGCTATTGATACCAGCCTTCAGCAGATCTTCGATCCCTACGTTTGAGTCAACGGTAACCTGAGCAGTAGTCGTACAACCGTTATAGTCAGTGATGTCCACGTCATACGTACCAGCAATCAGATCCTTGGCAGTAGCTGTAGTCTGAACCGGATTGGTATTCCATGCATAGGTGTAAGGATGTGTTCCACCTGTAACTTCTACTGTAGCCTGACCATTATTGGTTCCATTATCTGGAGAGTCCATAGTAGCTGAAGCACCCAGTACGCCTGGTTCACTCACATTAACAAACTGAGAAATGGAACATCCATCAGCGTCAGTTACTGATAATGTATAAGCACCAGGAGCAACATTAGAGATGTCTTTAGTTGTTGCACCATTGCTCCAGTTATAAGTATAAGGAGTAGCACCGCCAGCCACATACGTGGTAATTGACGCATCGTTATCACCGTTACAAGTAGCACCGTCTACAGATACAACCACATTTGGCTGAGGTTTCTGAGGAATTCTTACTGGCAATTCAAAAGAACAACCACTAGCGTCAGTAACAGTAACAGTATAATCACCAGCTGCTTTACTCATGATAATCTGAGTAGTTTCTCCTGAGCTCCATGCATAGTTATAAGGAGCAGAACCTCCCTGAATATTCAAAGAAACACCTCCGTCATTACCTGCACATGAAGCTTCGGTAATATTAGGAGTAGGAGTGATAGCGGTTCCGTCAGCACAGAAATAAATACCAATGTTTTTACCAGAAGCAAAAACTTCCTGAGTATTATCATCCTGAACCCAGGCAGATACGTGAACAAAACTTTCGTAGAAAATAGGATCAATAAAATATTGACCAGAAGCAGTAGTTACGCTTCCAACTCCGGAGTTTAAGACACTTCCCTGAGGAGCAGGTATAACATAACGCATGATATCATAAAAGTCCTTTTCTCCATTACTTCCGGTTGGAGTTGGGTAATGAAGCTCATCCTGAATGACAGCAACCTGCAGAGTCAGATTTGAGATACCTGGATCTTTAATAATAGTTGCATCAACAGAAATATCAAGATTACTACCAGAAACAGTCTGAGAAATATCAAAGTTTACCATATTGGGTTTTGCATTCTCTCCCTGAATCAAACCAAGGTTTACTCCACCAGGCTGTCCGTTGAATACGTTTCCTCCTACAATGGTATTAGGTACTCCACTTACACTGTAATAATTCCTGCGATAAACGTTAGCAGGAGAGTTGAAGTGGTGACGAGGATCGTTGTTTGCTCCAGGCCAGGTAACTACCCACTTAATGGTATTAACTAAATGAGGATTGGAGTGAGTAACCGCAGTCAAAGAAGGGTTCTGAGCCGCACAAGGACCACAGTTATGCTGAGTGAATGATTCAATCAAAGCCAAACGGGGAGGTACCTTCTCAACCACTGAAATATTTGCAGAAAGTTCATTATCAGCAGGTTTTTCATCTGGCTGTCCATTCGGATTAGAAATCCAGACTTTCAGCTCGTAAGTTCCTAAAGCAGTAGGAATCCAGGGAATATTATGCTCGACCTGATCCAGATCAGGGAAAGCGCCACTAAAGTGCTGGGTCTTAACAGGACCATTATCAATCGTATAGTTAAGATCAAAAGACTTCAGTTCGTCCGCACCCAAAGAGATAAAGTCTCCTTTGATCACAATAGGAGCATCAGTAAGTAAAACCGCTCCTGGTACGTCCAGGTTAATCGCTCTTACATCCTGTTTTGGCTGATCACCAGGAATGAATTCATAAAAACTATTATCACTCGCGCTTGGATCCACGCCAGCATCACCTGAGATATTAGGAGAACCGGCAACCTCAATGGCAGTCTGATTATCCATCTGTATCCCAAGTGTCAAAGAAGGGGTACATGTAGAAATCAGCGAACCTTTCTGGTCTACAATATATATCTTGTTCGTATTTTGCTCCAATACGATACTCCAAAAATGGTTACAAATCGGTAAACCACCATTATAGCCATAATTAATAAAGGAAATCCATAATTGCTTATTCGGGCCATCAAAAGTACGCATGGCAATTTTGTCATCATTTGCCTTACCTGATAATCCCCAAACTGCAACTGATTTGTTAGGAAGATTGGCAGAAGGAAGGTTTTCGGGCTGGAAAGGAGGTATAACGTTAGAGTTTGTGTCAAAACTCAAAACACCAGAGGTAGAAACCCTGAACTGAACCGCAACTTGCTCATTCATATAAAACAGGAATGGCATGTTAATAATAGGAGTCCATTCTGGGTTACTTTTTCCCCCTTCATGGATAATCGTCCAGGAAGCATCAAGTCCCTGTCCAAATGGTTGTTCCTCAAGGGTGTTAAGACCACCGGGATTGGTACCTGCATTGATGTAAGGGATATAGTAGTA
>JAGQVA010000528.1 GCA_020438265.1 Bacteroidota bacterium | reverse complement strand
AAGAAAGTCGGATGGCTGCCAGTGATCTTCAATGGGAATCAAAAATTTCGTCATATATTCGTCCATGAACTGTTCGATGGTCGCCATGACTTCCAATCTGACATTCTTTACATACATATTTTCTATTCTTAAGAGGTAATAAGTTCTTCTTTTAATGAGCCGTTGATAACCCCTTGTACTTCGATAATCAGTTCGTCCACATCTCTTCCTTTGGGATCAATCGCGGGATGTACGGTCCAGGTGGGTTGCTCTCCGAATGACATGGGATAAGCTCCATATTGGACGAGTTTCCATGAATCATTAATTGTAACCGGTACAATCAATGCTGAAGGAGCATACTTCAAAAGGATTTTTAAGCCTCTGGGAGAAAACTTTTTGGGTTTTCCATCTCTGGAGCGAGTTCCTTCGGGAAATATACAGGCAGCGTAATTATTCTTTTCAATATACTCACCAAAAGCCTTTAAAGCCGGCAGGGCTTGTCTGGGGTTTTTCCGGTCGATACACACGCTTCCTCCATGGCGCAAATTATAAGATACACTGGGAATTCCGTATTCCAATTCAATCTTTGAGACAAATTTTACATGGTGTTTCCTGAAAAACCAGAAGAAAGGAGGAATATCGTATAGACTCTGGTGATTGGATACGATAATTAAAGGACGGTCTGTACCTAATTGCTGATTTTGACGAAAACGGCAGTGAACACCCAGGAGCCAAAGGCTTCTCGTGAGGCAGAGGTTCATAAGGTCAACCGTTTTTTTATGCCAGGAATATCCTCCTAGTTTCAGATTAAGCCATTGGATAGGATGAAACACAACTAATACAAGGCCGAATCCCAGTAAGTGTAAAGGGGTAAAGATATAACCGAGAAACTTCTTCATAAACTTAGGGCAACAGGACTTAATAAAAGGCCAAAACAACTTTTGGCGAAAATACATGATAGATTGATAAAACCCATTTATTCAACAGGATTTTATCTCATCACATGCGGAAAACGTAAGGCACAAAACCTCAATCCAGGTAGAATAATAAGATTAATCCAGGTAAACTGCAACCCTGGAAACATGTATCCCCAGTACATCAATCCCCTGATCATTAGAGGTAAAAACCTGATTTCCCTGATAATTTTGCAATAATTGGCGATTGGCGCGGGTTTCTATTGGACTTAAAACCACGTAGAAATATTTATCCATGGGAGCAAGTATCCCCTGGCGCCAGGAGCTTACTGTACCGCTATAAGTCCAGTTAAATCCATAAAAGCTGACGGGAGCTTTATTTACTTTGGTAAGGTCAACCAGACTCAATCCTACGGACAAGCCCTGCTTGGTAAACCATCGGCCCTCGGGTCGGGTAATATAAACTGCTTTTATTTTGGTAAACGTTTCATCCTTCCAGGTAATCCGCAACTCATCAGGTGTGCCGTTCATCACAATGGTACAGGTTTCCGTTTGATCTGGCAAACCAATCACTCCCCGGGAGACATTTGCAGGGCCATAAATTCCCATAATTTGCTCTTCAGTAGTATTAACAGTGATCGGTCCTACGCGCTGGCCTGGAATAACCAGTCTGTCCTGAGACGGGTTTGCCACGCTGGTTACTGAGCGGGTACGCGCATTGGGATTGGTAGTAGTTCCTCCTCCCCCTCCTGTGAGGAGATTGGTCAGATCTGTACCCAGATATTTTATACCTCCTTCATGCACCCATCCCATTTGACCGTCATTCATGCGGATGAGTATCCAGGGCTCGTAATATCGCTGCCCCCGAAGGGTGTATTCAGATTTTCGCAGTGTGCGCTGGTAAAGATATTCGACAATTTCGCCTTCTTTCAGCGTACCGATCTGGGGCATATCCTGTCCACCGGGCTGAGCTTTCACCACCAGTTGGTCCACCCAGGCCTGTACACGATTGGGTTTGGCCAGTTCCTGAAACTCAATAGAAGCTTCCTGTAGTCCACCAATGATGTCAGACACCAAATCCTCATCGATATCCTCAACCCCGTTAATGGTCTTCCCATCAGGTAATTGACATGACCATAAAACAGCAAGTAACGCAGTGGTAAGGGAAAGATATATATACTTTTTGATCAAGCTCATTTTGGTGGTATGACGTTTTTATAATGTCCGTTTAATTTTGCCCGAGCCTTTAAACGTTCTGTTTCCATTACAACAGGCAAAATTGTTTCTAAATGCTTTTTAATAAAAGATAATCTTTTGCTTTCCTGGTTTAAAGTTAACAGATGATATTCCTGTTTCAAAGATAAACCAATATGATGACCAATCTCATACGAAAAGGAGTTTTTGGGAGTTTCAGCAAATTTTTTTGTAATTCCCAGGGCCTGATGGAGCCGTTTTAATAAGTCTTTGACATGGCCTATGAGTTCATGCGTTTGCTCGGCATTTTCTGTAAGCCAACTAATTTCAGCTCCAGGGTATAATTTGCCCTCCGCTATTTTGTAAAAATGTTCAACCTTGAGTCGTTTTACCCCGATCGTGCTAATGTCTAACTCTCCACCGGGATATTTTTTGTCTACACTTTGGATTTCAACCTCTGTTCCTATTCCTAATAATTTTTTATCTATAATTGTTGGAATCCCGAAGTTTTTATGATCGCTCAAACATTCATTGATCAGTTGCTTATAACGAGGCTCAAAAATATGTAACCGGAGGTTTTCTCCGGGATAAACAACCAGATTGAGCGGAAACATTGGGAAGACAACTGCCATATACGGTAAAGTACGAATAATCACTTACTTCCGAAAATAGAGAAGGGCTTTTTCACAAATAATTCATACAAAATCCACCCTCCTACAATCAAATATTCAACTGCCACTAACCAAAGATTTTCGGTATAAGCATCAGTCCGATAGGTATAATAACTCAATGGAATGACAAGTGTCCAGACAATCGGCCAGCGGTAGGGAGTAAAAACACAAAAAGCAATAAGAATAGTAATATACCAGGGATGAACAATGGAAGCGAGGGCGAAATAAATGAAAAATACCCAAATGATTCCGGTGGGCAATTTTTTGCCGTCAGGTTCTTTTTCACGAAAAGCCCAAACGAAAATCCCGACCAGGGTCAATAAAACCAATACTTTCCCGGAGGTATAGATGATATTATAACCTGTAAACTGATAACCGGCCCACCGGATCAGGTAATAAATACTTGCGTTGAATTCAAATTTCTGAAAATAAAGCCCGATGCTTTCCCCCAGATGTATAAAAGTATTCAAATCAAAAACGGGGATAAACATCAACGCCAGGAGAAGAATGATTATCAATCCATACAGAAAGGTATTCTGCCAACCGAATCTTTTTAAAAACAAAGGTAAAACGATTAAAGGAAGTAATTTGCTACCCACAGCCAGGGCAAAAGGAAAAACAGACCACCACCATTGTTTCTTGACAATCAACCATACTGCCCATAACAGGAAGAAAATCATTAAAGCTTCAAAGTGAAGATTGCCTGTAAGTTCTATAATGACTAATGGATTGAAGGCATAAACTCCCAATAGATGACTCTTGTAGTGAAAATGTCTGAGCAGCTTCGCGATCAGAACCATACTCCCTATTTCAGCCAGAAATACAAATAATTTCATTAACCAAACTGCCTCCAGTACACTTTTAGGGAATAATAGCGCAGAGAGATAAAAAATTCCTTGTAAAACGGGTGGGTAGATGGTAAAATAATTGGGAGAATTGAGGCCCTGATATAATTCTGTATTTAGCCCTAATCTCAATGCCTGATCAGGGTTAAGCATATATTCACTGGGCAATTGTGCAAAGGGATTTACCCCATGACTGAGCAATCTCCCGTCCCAGATAAACCGGTAAAAATCATCAGACAAGTTTGGCAGGGTAAAGAATACTATCAGGCGGAAAAAGATACCCAGAATCAAAATGAGTTGAGGATTCTGCCGTTTGGGGATCATCCAGAGATATCCTGCTGAAAGGCAAATAAAAAGCCCGAGAAACTGGAAAAACCATTCGCGGGGAGTGAACCATGTAATTGCAACGTACATTGCTGCCGATAAGGTAACCCAAACAGCTATTTGCCACTTTGAAGCATGAGGAGAAATACTATGAGCTAATTTTTCCAGATTCATCACTCATAAAAATGTCGAATAATTTGGTGATGAACTAAAAATCCCTGATAAAATTTCAGGGGAGTAAATGGTAGCTTAATTATTCTCTGTCGAAGGCTTTAATAAGGATTGTCACCCTGAGCATAGTCGAAGGGTCTTAATAGACAAGAGCGTTTTTCAGTACTAAGGCCCTTCGACTACGCTCAGGGTGACAGCATATTGCTTATTAAACCACTATTTGCGGATCTACAATTTTACCCGGGATTTTTTCAATAAGGAATGAAAGAAAGATTATCCGTTAACTTTCACTCCGATATATTCTTTTACAGCTTCCACGATTGCTGTTTTATCATACCCACATTCTGCCCAAAGTTCTTCCTGAGTTCCATGATCAATGAACCGGTCAGGCACACCCAATCGCTTCACTCTGGAATTATACCCATGATCGGCCATAAACTCAAGTATAGCTGAACCTAAACCTCCTACAATCGTCCCATCCTCAACAGTAAT
>JAGQVA010000527.1 GCA_020438265.1 Bacteroidota bacterium | reverse complement strand
CATTCGCACATTTGCATGATCTTCTTCCTTTAACTCCAGTGTAGATAGGACGGAAAATTCAAAGTTATCCTCACCCAATTCATTCCAGTCCTTTTGGAGAGCCTTATTCCGGCAACTGCCAAATTTGAGTTCCGTACGATATCGGTTCCATCTGGCGGGAATATCTGTGGTTTCCTCGATGAGCGTCTTCCCGCTGGACAGGTTTTTGATTTGGAAAATGCCCATTTCGGGCTTTTTTTGTTTGTACTCTTGTTTGAGTTCTTTTTTGGATTTCATTTTAATTATACATTAATAACTCTTTTTATCTCCCAGGAGGCCCCGGATCTCCTGGCGTCGTCCGGGGTGACATGCGATAGCATTTTAAATACACGCCGAAATGTTCGGCGTGTACCTACAAAGCCCTGCTTGTCACCCCAGAAGCGATAGCTATCTGGGGCCTCCCGATATCCTAATAAAACTCCTCCCATTCCTCCCTCGTCCCATAAAACACATTCAAATCCACATACCCTTCAATCCCTTTACAGTGTCCACGATTAGCAAACTGCCAAAATGTCCATTTCCGGTTATCATCGAACTTAGGAGAAGAAAATACATCCCTGATCCAAACAGGGTATTTCTTGAATTCCGAGCTCACATATTTTTCATAAAACTCAGTTGTGACATACAAGATAGGAACCTGTTCATAATGATTTTCCAATTTATCAAGACATTCCTGAATTTGACTTATAATTTGCTCCGGAGATTGGTTCGTTTCACAATTACCTCCAAACTCAAGGTCCAGGACAACTGGTAAACGACCTTTTTCTCTGGGTACAGTTTGAATGATATTGGTAGCTTGCTCCTTTCCGGTTTTGCACAATCGGTAGAAGTGATAAGCTCCGACTTTGTAACCTTGATGGATCGCGTTTTCCCAATTCTCTTTGAATTTTGGATCTGTAAAATCTCCTCCTTCTGTTGCTTTAATGAAGATGAAATCAATGTCTTCCTGGGCTAATAAATTCCAGTTAATATCTCTCTGATGGTGGGAGATATCGATTCCTCTGACTGAATATAGTTTTTGAGACGGATAATTGAATCTTATGTATCCTTTGATGATCAGGATTCCAGCCAGGAATGCCAGAGTGAATATAGAAATTGATATACCGAAAATGAATCTCCTCATCACAACTCGTTATTTCCTCCTAAACAATTTCATCCTACCAGTGTTCTTATCTGTAAAGTATTGAATTTAATTTTATGACTATAAAGAAAATTGTAAGTCTGGTATTGATCATTTTAGGGTTTGCGGGCTTAATATACGGCGTATTCGCACTTTTTACAGGTGGTCTCAAACAGTCCTATCCCTGGGCGGCTTTGATATTGGGATTAATATTTTTTCCGGCGGGCATGAAGCTTTTGAAAAATATGGATAGTTAATCTTGATGTATTCACGTTCCTTTATTCATCCACCATCCCCACCCATTCAGCAGCCACATCTGCTTTCTGTCTTAATAGAAAATTCAACTGGCCGACATGATGCTGCACATGTCTGAAATTATAAAATATGATTTCAAGAAGTGAATAATTCTCAACTATCGATGGGCATAATCCGTGCAGATCAATTTCATCATCTTTTATCCAGTGCGCATGCAGTTTTTCGGGGGATGTCTCGAGAATCAGTTTTTTACATTTCTCGCGAATGGAAGTCAAATATTCCAACATTTCCTTCTTGCTGTAGTGTTCATTGGGAATGACATCATCAATCCCCTCAGCAGGTATTTCATCTGCATCCACAATCGTGTAGGACAAAGCTGGTTGAAAATCACTCACAGGGTTTGTCAGATAATAATCCAGGAAAATCGTGGTGTGATAAGCCATATAAAAGAATTTCTTTTCCTTGTACCAGAGGTTTTCCGGGCATAAGTTTATCACGTTTCTCAGCATGTCGATTGCTCCGGCGAAGTTTGCCCAGAGGCATTGGGTGAAGGTAGTGTGCATAGGAGTTTCAACAATTATCAATCGTCTTTATTGTCGTTTTTCCCTTTACTTCGAAAATAGCAAAAACGCTTTCCTGGCTAAACCTGGATAATGCAAATGCAAGGTTCCAAAATATTCTCCAGAATCAATCATCTTCCAGGTAATGAGGTTTTTCTCTTCTTCGGAAAGGATGGAATATCGCTCATCCAAATCCCCCTTGATTATTTCTGTGTTAATCCCCAATGATTCTGCTAAATGAATCCCCGCATCTATTTCCTGAATAGATCCTTTAAGAAAAATCTCATTTAGCTGGGTGAGAGAAAATGTATCCCTGTCTATTTGAAATTTTTCGATAATGGCATCTATCCATTCTTCCATTTCTATCCATTTCTCCCCTTCTTCACTGGCATCCATCTCCTTCATACCTAGCTCCGAGATTTCATTATTAACCATATTAATACACTCCTGGAATGCATCTGTATACTGGGCTTTTTCAAATTGGAACTTCAGATTCTCCTTATCTAATAAAGCAAACCAGACAATCGCATTTTCCGTTTGTGCCACCCGTATTCCAAAATATCCACAAAGCCTATCACTACAACAACCAGAACAATATAGCATTGTATCGGTATTTTCCTCCTCCAGGATTTGGGTCGCACCCTCCATTATACTAGTCTGTTTAGCCTTTAATTCCTCTTTCGATAATTGATTTTTTATATCCCAATAATTGTATGCATCAAAGGCATCTTGCTCATTTATTTTTATTCCAAATAGTCTTTTTAGAGCGATTTTTTTATACGCAGCATTCATATATAAACTTAATGGTTCTCTCCGCTCTCCTACTGCGCTAATTATTTCGTCTTCGAAGAAATTCCGGTTTAACCACGAAGAAAGTTCAATATCATTAATCAGGTATTCCAGGAAAATCTTATTCCCTTGTTTGCGCTCCTCCTGAATAAACTCTTTTAAATCCTGATATTCAGGTTTTACTTTGCGTGAAACTATTTCTTCATCTTCATATCTGACAGCTTGCCACTGAAGCTTTATCAGGTCAAATTCTCCTTTTTTATTGAACATAATCCTTAAAGGTTTTTCTCTAATATTCAGGTTTAGATCCAGCCACGCACCTATCTCTCAAACTCCCATAAAACCCATCCTTATCCGCATTCTCAGGCAATCCCGCTACCTGACCATCCCCAAGCTCCATAATGATCCAGCCTCCATTTTTCTTTTTTGCGATGTCCATTGTAAAAAAATTGCTTTCAATTTCCCGGGCTATATCAATAAATTCTTCCAATTCTGGTCTGGTATCGCCATATTCTCCTTCATCCCAATAGTCAAACACCTTAACGATTTTTTTGTGGGCAAAGAAGATCCTGAATTCTTTGGTTAAAGGCATTCCGCTTTTTGAGTGCTCGGTTAGAAATTCCAACTCCTCAAACTTCCGAAACACAAGGCCTTTGTTAAGCGAACTTCCTCTCAATTCCAGGAAAGCGCCAACGACCGATTTTACTTGATCAAAATCTGCTGCATCAGGAATAAAGCAAGCTTCTTCCCAATAATGTTTTTCAGACTTTACAAAGTCTTTGACGATAATGGAGCTATTGCCAAATTCACTTATCAGTTTCCGAATTGTGGCCTCATCGTAATTGGTAGTCCATATTGATTTAGGCGTTTTGGCTTTTATCTTGTGATAGGAATCGGGGAGGTAATGGCAATGCTGATATTCAGTTGGGTTGTTGATGAGGTGAATATTCTTTGTCAAAAGCCCTTTGTATAAAACCGCATACTGATCAGGTGTCAACATCCAGCCCCGGTATATTCCGGGAGTCATCTTTTCTGGCGCTTTTACATACTTTAAGGTGCTTGAAATATTGCCATCGGTTAGTTCTTCATAGCTTACCAAAGAAAAATCAAACCCAGCTTTAAGTGCTGATTTTTTTTCTTCTTCATAGTCAGGATCGATGATTTTGCGATCCAGAACGCTGTCACAATATATGATTCTCATTGTTTTTTCAACGTTCATAACTCCTTTACCAAACAAATCACAAGATCATCATTAACCTCCACCATTTCGCCATACTCCAAAGACCTCGAATCTTTGACCAATCCATTCCCGTCTGGCACATAATTTCTCCTGATATACAGGACCTGCGCGGCTCCATAATCCTTATATACTCCAAAGCCAATTCCTGCATAATCTGAGACTTGTTTGATTCTTTTTTCTGCCTCATCCATTAATGCAGTACCGATTCCTTTTCTCTGAAATTTTTTCAACACATTAAAATCAACGATTTCGGGAATGGCTTTTTCCCTGAATGGAATATAGTCTGACTCCCATTTAATAGTCAGATAACCAGCAAATTCACCATTCAGCTCCGCGATAATAATATCCCTTGAGCCCTCCTGCTGAAATTCAACATACCTCTTGTATTGGGCAACGGGTTTGTTCCAGCCTTGATCGTTGAAGGCTTCACTGATTGGGATACAATCTTCTGACTGAATTTTTCTTAGGATTAGGTTGTGTTTCATAGGGCATTCATTATGCTCTCAAAATCTATACTCAATCCGCAAAGGATTGAGAGGGAATCAGTTGAAACTTGAGAGAAAGAAGGGTTTCCAACTCACTTTTATA
>JAGQVA010000526.1 GCA_020438265.1 Bacteroidota bacterium | reverse complement strand
AATCTCTTATATTTGTTATGGTTGATTGTTCTAAACTCAAATTGTCCCATCGTGTGGATGTATCTTTTTAAGCGGATTCTTTGGCTTTTCCCTACCCTGGGGATCATCTCTCTGCTGGCTTTTGCCATCAGTATATTTTCACCCATAGATCCGGTGGAAACCAAATGTGATACTTTTTCCGGAGAGGTTCCTTTTGAGGAAGTGCGGAAATGTATGACGCAAACCCGCCAGAAATTCAACCTGTATTTACCCGTTTTTTATCTTGAGGTGAGCAATCTGGCCGAACCGGATACCCTTTATCGGATTCCTCAGAAATCTATTCGGGCAGCCATGGAACGAATCCTCGATGAATCAGGTAACTGGCCTGCAGTACAAAATTATTACCTCGAAGTTCAGGCGTTTTATGAAGTGGTGGGAAATATGAATCCGGATTCTTTTTCCTCAAACGATACGATGGCCTTTCAGCTTCAATCTCTCCGGTCAGAAATGATTGGGCATATTGCTTCTTTATTGCAAACGGGCAAACCGGAGCTGATTAACCGACATTTGGAAAGTGTAGAGGAAATTTGGAAGCAAAATCCTTCTTTTTCATCTCTTTCGTCTGATTTTGTCCAGTTAAAGGATGCATGGGAAACTGTATTGAATGATCAATCCGGCTGGAAGGTTTATATTCCCCGTTTTATCTGGCACGGTACCCAATGCCAATATCACCAGTGGATAAAGAATATTATCACGAAAGGAGACTTTGGCCAGTCTTATTTTGCTTCCTGGAGAGTAGGAGACCGAATTGGAGACCTGTTTTTTTATTCGTTTTTCTTTACATCCATTTCTGTTCTTTTGGCTTACCTGATTGGGATTGGTTTGGGGATATTATCTGCCTGGTATCACCATCGCTGGCCTGATAAATGGATTGGGATTTCTGTATTCGCGCTGGATTCTATGCCTTCTTTCTGGGTAGCAACCATGTTGATGATTTTTTTTGCTAACCCTGACAGGCTCAACTGGTTTCCTTCTACTTTTAATATAACGGAAGGTTGGAGCTTTCTGGCCCGGATTACGCTCCCATTAATCGCTTATACCTATGGCGCTTTTGCTGCAATTAGCCGGATTATGCGCACCAGTCTGCTGGAAGTGATGAGCCAGGATTATATCACGACTGCTCGCGCCAAAGGACTGAGCGAGAAGAAAATCATGTTTAAACATGCCCTTCGGAATGCGCTTTTGCCCATGATTACTTTGTTTGCAGGTGTATTTCCTGCATTGTTAAGCGGCTCTGTCATTCTGGAAAGGATATATAAAATTCCCGGAATGGGAGATGCGATTATCGAAGCTGTTTTGACGAAAAATATACCGATGATTCTGGCGGTATTTACCCTGATTGGTCTGCTTACAATTATTGGGTATTTGGTGTCAGATCTGTTATATGCCTGGGTAGATCCCAGAATTCGATTTGGAAAGAAATAAAAAGAAAAAGTGCAAAAAGAAAAACATACTCACCAGCCATCTCTCTGGCGCCAACTCAGGCAAAGCCGTTCAGCGGTTTTTGCGCTGACTTTTTTGAGTGTTTTGATCTTTCTTTCTCTTTTTGCCAATATTATTTCTAATGACTTGCCGCTGACTTGCCGATATAAAAATGAAAGGGTTTTTCCAGCCCTTACTCCCCAAAAAATTGACTCATCTTTCAACCAGACATATCAGAGATGGGATCTTCGGGCTTTCAGAGATATCAATTGGAGGAAGGAAGAGGTTGAATCGGTTGTCTGGCCCCTGATTCCTTATGGCAGTCAGATTCAGCCCCGCAGTCATCGATTATTGTCTCCCTTTGGGAAGCAGGAAGTAATAGCTGAAAATGGAGAAAAAATAATTCTAAAAGGATTTAAAAGACATCTTCTGGGAACTACTCAAAACGGACAGGATGTGCTGGCGGCTTTATTGCGTGGAGGACGAGTGTCCCTGTCAGTGGGAATTCTTGTCGTTTTACTCTCCGGAATTATTGGAATTTTTATTGGTGCAGCAATCGGATTTTGGGGCGATTATGGCATTCAGCTCAAAAGAGGAATGATATGGATGATGATTCCAGCTTTGTTTTTAGGCTGGTTTTATGGATTCAGAGTGCGAAGGTTTATCTTACTGGATGCTTTTGAAGAAAGTTTTTCGATGGGAATTCCCTCATTGATGATCAGCCTGATGATTGTATTGGCTATTGTCTTTGTTTGTTATTTCGCAGGAAAAATAATCTCCCGTTATCGTTATTTCAACCATACGATTTCCTTTCCTCTCGACAGCATAGTCATGCGAATCATTGAGATCCTCAAATCCATGCCTACACTTTTGCTCATTATATCGGTTGCAGCAGTCCTGGGCAGAAGCCTTTGGGTTGTAATGCTGATTTTGGGATTATTATCCTGGACGGGAGTCGCCCGGTTGGTGCGGGGAGAAATGCTGCGGGTTTCCCGAATGGGGTATATTGAAGCTGCCAGAGCTCAGGGAATTCCTCCGATGATTATTCTCCTCCGTCATGCGCTTCCTAATGCGATGCCACCGGTTTGGGTGGCCCTCGCCTTTGGAGTAGGAGGTGCCATTATTGCAGAATCTTCGCTTTCATTCCTTCATTTAATTGAATATGAAGTTACCTGGGGCAATTTGCTGAGCGCCGCCAGAAGTAACCTCGATGCCTGGTGGATTGGCGTTTTTCCCGGACTGGCGATCTTTTTTACGGTTCTATCGTTCAATATCCTTGGAGAAAGACTTCGGGATTTGTTAGACCCGAGATTCAATTCTTAATATTATGTTGTATAACTATCGTTTCAGGCCCGGCCTTTCAGTTTAATTCCAACCTTGCTTTACCCAAAGCATTTTGATTAGTTATTCACATACTTTCATACACGAAATTACATTTACTCTTTTACCAAAGCTAGTTTTTTGCCAATTTTGGCGTCTCAATAATGAACTGTTATATGATTATTCAGGAAATTCAGCAAGCCGCTGCCGAAGCGGTTCAATCCGAGTTTGGGGTGGAAATAGACCCCGGTATCTTGCCTATTCAGGAAACCCGTAAAGATTTTGAGGGAGATTTTACCATTGTGGTATTCCCCCTCACCAAGTTAAGACTGGGTAACCCGCAGCAAATCGGCGAGAGAATCGGCGCAGTTTTGACTGAAAAACTGGAGGCAGTAGAAAGTTATAATGTGATAAAGGGATTTCTCAATCTGAGCCTTTCTTCCAGCTTCTGGCGCACATTTATGGCAGAGAATCACGACAACTCAGCTTTTTTCAAGCTTGATCACGGAACTGGAAAAACAGTCGTGGTTGAATATTGTTCTCCCAATACCAATAAACCCCTTCACCTGGGACATTTGCGAAATATTACTCTGGGATATGCGGTTACCGAAATCCTGAAGGCAAATGGCTATGAGGTTCATCCTACTTGTCTTTTTAATGATCGTGGGACGAATATCTCCAAGTCTATGTTTGCCTGGATGGAGAAAGGGAAAAATGATTCTCCGGAAGAATTAGGGATTAAAGGAGATAAATTTGTGGGTAATTATTATGTAGAATTTGCCCGAAAAATGGCTGACGAAGCTGCTGCGGAGATTGCCAGTGGTGTTCCCAAGCAAAAGGCAGAAGCCAATACCCCCAGTATGAAGGCTGTTCACGATATGACTGTCAAATGGGAGGAAGGAGATGCGGAAATTCGCAATCTATGGGAAAAGATGAATGGTTGGGTGTATGAAGCCTTTCATCAGACCTTTGAGCGTTTGGGAGTCAGTTTTGAGCGGTTTTATTATGAATCGCAGGTGTATCAGCGAGGAAAGGAAACGGTAGAAGAAGGACTGGAAAAGGGGATTTTCACCACTACTGAGGACGGATCTGTGGAAATTGATCTGACTGACGATGGAATGGATAAAAAGACCCTTTTGCGTAGCAACGGTACTTCTCTGTATGTAACGCAGGATCTGGCGATTGCAGAAGATAAGTTTAACGAATTTCACATGGATAAATCGATCTATGTGGTGGGGAATGAGCAGGATTATCATTTTAAGGTATTATTTAAAATCCTGCAAAAACTGGGGAAAACCTATGGCGAAGGATTGTTTCACCTTTCCTACGGTATGGTAGACCTGCCAACAGGAAAAATGAAATCCCGTGAAGGAACTACCGTAGATGCGGATGATCTCATGGATGATATGGAGCAGACGGCACGTGAGGAAACCCAGAAAAATCCTGATCGTGTGGAAGGAATGAGTGATGAGGAATTAAACGAACTGGCAAAAATCGTGGGAATCGGTGCTTTAAAGTATTATCTGGCAAAAGTAGATCCCAAGAAGCGAATGCTGTTTGATCCCAATGAGTCTATTGATCTCAAAGGAAATACAGGCCCATTCATCCAGTATTCCTATACCCGTACGCAGGCGGTTAAACGAAAATCTGAAGGGGTGGATATTCCGGAGTATGATGCGAAAATGATTCCGGAAGAAGAATTGCTGGACAGTGAACGTGTGCTGCTCAAACTCCTTTTTAAATATGCGGATGTGCTCAAGGAAGCAGGCGAAGGTTATAATCCTGCGCTGATTGCCAATTATGCCTATGAATTAGCCAA
>JAGQVA010000525.1 GCA_020438265.1 Bacteroidota bacterium | reverse complement strand
AGTAGTAAAAAAGAATCTCCAGCAACAAGAAAAGGTTCGCAATAAAACAGATAAATGGCTCTCCAAACTGTCGGCTGTTCCCGCCTCTTTTAGAAAAGATGAACCCTTATTTATCAGTTCTCAAAATTTCAATCCCGAAAGCCTCAAACGTTCACAGGAAACTGCCATTCAAAAAGGAGTACAAAAAATTTCCCGTCAAACGAATAACAATCTGCTGCGTCCCCCCGGAGCAATTTTAAGGTTAACTCCCGACCAAATCAGTCAAGTCGTTGAGGGTTTTACTCCTGATATGTTAGAAAGACTGAATGCACTGGAGGCCCTCGAAAATATTGAGATTAATTATGGGACCTATTGTCGCTTAAAATACGCCAAACAAGGCGGCACATTTTTGGAGCGAAAAGTGAATCTTCTGGACGCGAGAAATAAGCGGGATGCAATTATTGAAAAACTCCGGCAGATTGAAGCAGGGGGCGGTATCGTGAATCCTGGGAATGATGGTTCCCCGACTCCCGTTATCCTACCTCATACTCCCTGGGACGGCACAGAACCCATGGAAGAATATGTAAAAAGGTTGGTTTTAAATCAGGTGAGGGAGCTTTCCTCCGAAAACGATGTAATCATTCTCGATGATTCCTCACAGGATCATCAAGCTGAAATCCAAAGTATCCGTACTACTTTGGAGGATTTAACCCCACCCAAAGGCCCGGCAGACGCAATTGCCTTCTATCATTTTCACACCCTGCAAATGGCTATGCCTAATATCTGGACGGAAGCTTTTGATGGAAGAGTACATGGCATTATTGGTGAAATTTTCAACGAATATGAAAATATCAATCAGGTTTATAGTGAAGCCGGAGAAGATATTTTTGAAAGGTTGAGTGATACACGATTTTCTGAAGAAGCGCTATTTGATTTGAAAGAGTTTACAGATTTAATGGGGCAGATGGGAACGGATGTTTTGGGTATTGGGGCACAAGAAATGCCTGGGGACGTTCGTGTTCTTCTGGATTTAGCAGGAGATTCGTTTGATACTCAATCAAATGAAAAATATGCATTACTTAGCCTGGAACAACAGAATGCTTTAAACCAATTAGCTTTCGAGTATCAAGTTCTCGTTGATAGAAAAGCTGAATTAATAACCTTATATAATGAACAAAAAACGAATAAAGATAACGAGCCTGACGATTTTGGCATTAAGGGGTTTCTTAAAACTAAATTCGAAAACACCGAATTAGACATAGAGCAATTAGGTCCATTGAAAGAACTGTATGCAGCTTTTAGCCAAAATTCAGGCTCTGGAAACGATGGTAATCAAAGTACTAATTCTTCAGCAGAAAATCTATTGCAGGAGGTTCATCTGCAAATAAGTGAGCTGGTAGTAAGAGGAAAACAAATCTATCATAACCCTGAAGGCAAACACACCCGCATCCAGCGTCTTATCGCCGAGCTAACCGAAAGGTTAAAAGCTCCACATAGCTTCACCGTATTCGCTGAAAACTCCTATAATTTTGGCATTATCACTACGATGGAACAAAAATGGATTCCTGGTGATTATCAGGCTACCAATCTGATTTCAACCCTTACTCTGGCTCCGGGAGAAAAACGTACCTATTCCAAAAAAGAAGTCAGGAAAAAAAGTGTAGCAAGGAAGGAAATGGAGAAGAATAGCAGTACGCTGAGTGATGAGCGTACTTTTAGCAGTAAAGCATCCTCTGATATCATGGATAAAGTATCAAAAACGACGAATTTCTCCATCCAAAATCAAAATACAGTAGGAGGCGATATTCTTGGATTCAGAATTGATAATACCCTCAACACTGACTTTAAATCAGATCAGCAAACCGAATTCACCAATAACCGAAAAGCGATTCGGGAAGCTACTAAAAAAGCTACTCAGGAATATAAAAATGAACGTAGTCTGGAAATTAACACCCAATCTGATCGGGAATTCGAGTTGGGAATTAAAAGCGAAATCAGTAATCCCAATAATGAAATTACAGTTACCTATCTGTTTTATGAATTGGAACGGCAGTATCGAATTACAGAGTATCTGAAATCAGTAAGGCCTGTGATTATGATTGCACAAAAAGTACCTCAACCTCATGAAATAGATGAAGAATGGGTTCTGAGTTATGAATGGATTATTCGCCGTAATTTACTAGACCGTTCATTTATGGATGCACTGGATTTTATTTCTGAAGGATTGGTGGGAGATGAAGTTTCTCTGGAGATTTTAAGAGAAAACCACGAAACCCAAAAGGCGCTGGTTGAGGAATTAAGTACTACCATGAGTACGCTCACCCAGATGCAAGATTCCCTTCGGGAAGCATTGATTCAGACAGCTGAACAGGAAAAACTGGCCGAAGTAGCAGCAGAAAGGCGAAAAAAGAAGAGAAGACGGGGATTTTTAAAGAAAATTTTCAACCCGGCTGGAGCGATTGCAGACCGAATTGCTTCAGGGAGAACTGGGCTTACTTTAGGAGAAGGAGACCCTGAATTACTGGAAGCCAGACGCGAAGCGATGGAAACCCGCCTGGAATATCTTGAATCCAATCTTGAAGACTATAAAAGTCAGCTTACTACAGCCAATAATAGTCTTACTCAGGCCAGTAAAGATCTTGAAATAGCTATCAAAGATAGCTTTACCAGGAAAAGCCTTGTGTCTCAATTGCTGATACATCTTAAGGATAATATTCTCCTCTATATGCAAGCCATTTGGTCTCAGGAAAATGAACATCAGCGGTATATGCGTCTCTGGAATGTGGACATTGACATTCCTATGCCTGGACCAGATCCTTCTGGTGGAGAAGAGATAAGAAGCGAGGCAAGTATTCGTCCCGCAGAAGGTAGCATTCATGAAATGATCGGAGCCGCCATTAGTACATATCCGCTGTATTCCATTATGCTTGATATGGATGCTGCGGAGATGCATACCCAGTCCAAAAAATTACATGAGATTGCCGATATCGATCACCCTATTGGTTTCAAAGGCAATTATATGATTTTCCCTCTCAAGGAGTGTACCTATATCACGGATTATATGATGCAGGATTATGTGGATGAATACCTGGGTGTGCGCGCTCCCGACCCGGCAAGCGAATACAGCACCGACGAACTGCTCAAATTAGCAGAATCTCTCTGGCATAATCCAGATACTACCGCAGCAGAGCGTGAAACCCTGCGCAATATGATTCTGGATCGGCTCAATAGTCCCGTATTGGATGACGAACTCGTAGTTATTCCTACCGGACAGCTTTTTATTGAAGCACTAAAAGGCAGCCATGCTCTACTCGAAGACTTCAAACTCAAACATCGCAAGATGGATATGCTCAAAGTCAAGGAAGAAGTGCGCGCCGCACAGCTTGAGAACTTGCGAAAAGCTTTGAGATTGGTACAGGAAGGAGGGGCAATATTGGATGATCCGGAGGTGGATAAGAAGATTGTGGTGGAGGGGAATGGGATGGTAAATGTGGGTGAATAAAACTATTAAAGTGTAAGAATATGGAACCCATGCATGAAGAGCCTATACATTTAGGCAATGGAAGGTATTTAACTATTTATGCTAACGGAGGTTATCGTATTGAAGATTCTTCTTCAAGTACGTATTTTGAGAGAGGTTCAGGACCACTTGATTATGAGGAATTACAACAGATCTTATATCGCGGACAACAAATGATCGAGGGAAGGTCTTATCAATTAGAAGAATCAAATAGTGGATTGGACGTGAGAGGAATCATGAATTATAGTAGAGAAGACCAACGTAGAATCGCTCTAATCAGCCAACAGAAAGAAGCTATTCGACAAGCTATTTCAGAAATTGACAGGCTTTATTGGGAAGTCTATGAAAGAGAAACCATAATCAGGGCAAGGCAATCAGTCTATCTTCATCCAAACACTTTAGCAGAATCCTTTGAACCAGAAAGAATGAATCTGGGAAGGCAATTTTGGGGAAGAGTTTCACAATTTATGATACGTCTTACTCCTATTATTGGAACAACCATAGATATTATTGAAATCGTAACGGGTAGAGATGTATTTACCGGAACTGAATTAAGTGCTGGAGAAAGGGTTTTGACAGGGGTCCTTACAGGCCTCTCTGGAATTTTTAGTATTATCAGGTTTGCAGACCGCATCAGAGATTTACCCGATGCATCCCGAAGAATTCTTCAAAGAATATCGCAAAACTCTCACCCCAGAATTGAACATACCCTTAGAGAGTTAGATGCTGGACATATCCCAGGTTCACAGGAATTATTGGAAATAAAGGAGTTCCTGGAATCAATTAATTTTGAAGAGGCTTTTTCAGAGACTGCGAGTTATGCTTCAATCAGTAGGGCCAGAAGTATTGGAAGACAAGAAAGAGGGATACGTAGATCTGCCACAAGCTCCAACAATCCATCTGCTCAAAACTTAGGAATACCCTCTTTAAGACAGGCAAACAGGATTCAACAGCCAACAACTGTTCAAAGAATAACCCAAAGTAATCCTTCTCCAGCCAGGCTTATCATCCCTGATATTGTAAGAAATAATACAGGAATGGCTAGATATTCTCCACAAATTCTGGAAGCAATTCGTGTGCGTTACCCAAATCGTTATGCAA
>JAGQVA010000524.1 GCA_020438265.1 Bacteroidota bacterium | reverse complement strand
AGATACCAAAATTATGTAATTTTTGCAATGAAGATATGCTGGAAAATCAATTATCTTTGGCAATATCAGTTCACATAATAAAGACTCATATCATCAAACCAAACCCTTCCTTCTGTAAAAGCTCCCATTCCCAGAGTAATGATTATATCAGTTGTGTTGGATGGAATCACACCGTCTGTAATTATGCTATAAAGGGTCCAGTCCTGTGAGCCTACAATGAGTTGGTTTCCCAAAGTACTATAACTCCATGAGCCGCTTCCTGTAAATCCTTTTATGCTAAAAAAGACTCCTTCGGATTCTCCATACCCTGTTCCGCCGATATCTTCGGTTTCTATCCAAACATCCAGTTTGAGCTTTTTATTTTTCAGAATTTTGGATACATCATCAATCTGCAATATCCAGACACTTGTCCCGGTAGTATCATCGCTGTTTTGAATCGTGAGTGATTTGGCTCCGCTTCGATATCTTTCCCCACTCCAGCCTATGGAATATTCTCCTTCAACAATTTGCCAGTCTTCAGGAGCATTATTTCCTGCTTCTACATTGCCATTTTTGATGAGATCTTTGGTAAATAATCCCGGTTTTTTACAAGAGAAAGTCAGGAGCAAGCATGAAACAGAGACGAGAAAAAGGTATTTCATTAAACGTTAATGATTGATCTGCAAAGCTACATAAAAGGGAACTTTATTCTACCAAATCATGATTGGGCAGATAAAAAAGCCTCGTGAAATACAAATTCTATGGGCCCAAAAGAAGAGTTTGAGGAGAATGACCTTGTTGAATCTGGAAATCTTTATTTTTCCGCGATAATGATTTTTATATAGTAATTAAAAAATATTACACTGTTATGGGAAATTTAATTCCATTTCTTGTATTCCTAACCCTAATCCTTTCCTCAAGCTGTAACCTGTCCAAAAAACTGACAATAGATAAAATCTCTGACCGAACTCAGGTCGAATTCGACGATATAAAATTCCTGTTTTACGGTGATTATCAGTTCAGAAAGCGGAAAAACCAACTTACGCCTGGTTTCCCCAAAGCGCTATTTTCCAACCTCGGGATAGGGGGAAAGATCTATGGGATAGGAAATACACGCATTGAACCCTATTTCTCTATGATGATTCAAAAAAGTGATTGGCTTTCCCTGCCAGATCAATTATTCTTCCAAAATCAAGTCGAAAAAGCCGGTGGGCTGGAATTTAAAGCCGAACCCTGGACCAGATACAAGAATGCACTCATGCTTTCATATCGGGTTCCTGCGGAATCCGGAAATTCCGTTACTTATGTTTGCGAACATGTATTTGTTTACCGGGAATCGGTATACCGAATGACTTTTTGGTCAGATGATCGCCCTGAAAACCTTTACAGAGAGTCCAGGGCTATATTTCAAACCTTTTCTCACCCATAAACCGGATGAGCAGATTAATTGAAATTGAGGTCAATTTGGACTTGCTGCGTTTCCATACGCAACGGTTTTTTCAGGAAGTAAAAAGTTTGTTTCCCAGAGACAAGGAGGTGATGGTTCAGAGCTTGTTTTCTTTTCTTCTTGGGATCCATTCCTATGCAATTTTTGAGGAAATCAGTTGTAACTGACTGATTTATATGGTTATAGATATTTTATGACAAAAAGTGATCCAAAAATGTAATATTTCATTCTAATGATATATATATGTTTGATTTTGTGAAAATTTCAATATTTATATGGTAGCGTCAAGGCATGCCTTGACGCTACATGTGGACAAAACAATCAATACCCGAGAAAAATAAGAGATATTTTTAGGCAGAATTATTCCGTAAACACAGATATTTTTTAAATTGCTTTACAATCAATTACTTGATTATATGAATAAACACACCGCATTTTTATCATCATCATTTTATATTATTCTTTCCTTTACACTGCTTTCATTTCTATGGGGGTGTGGGGGAGGAAGTGCTTATCCTGAAACCGAATGTAATTGTGAGGCTGAAGTTTGTGATATGTGTTATGATAATATCGCTCAGCTGGATGCGCAATTTGGCGATAATTACCTGGCTGATGCCAATGGTTATCACAAATTGATCGATGGGTATCACAAAGCTTCTCAACTTTCCGGAAGTGCGAAAACAGTCGTTGAGGACATTGATCTCTACCTCGATTTTTCCGATGGAATGAATCACAAGATCACTCAGGCAGAGGAAGAAGCTGGTTTGCTGACAGATCTCGTGAATATTCTGGCGGGAGAAAAAGTGGACTATTTTCGCTTAAGTACAAATCCGGGTAGTGAAATTGAGAACATTTCCAATTCAGTCAGAAATATTGAATCTTTTGTGCGGGATGCTTCCAATTATAATTCTGCCCACAATTATGCGCCTCTGGATATTGCAGTTAATGCCATTGTGAAAAAACACGACCGCCAGAGCATTTTTGTTACAGATGGAGAACTGGCTCGTAAAGATCTCAATCCATCCGTAGACCCTGGTTTTAGCTGGGCAAAAGAAGCTTTTACCAAATGGCTGGAAGAAGGGAACCGCCTTGATTTTATCGCGAAAAAGATCGGAAATGAAAGACTTTTCTTTATCTTTTTTACCCCAAGACTTCTTGCTGAATCTGGCGACAACATGATCAATGTCTACCTCGAAGCCACAGACGATGTCAATAAAAGCGATAGTTATCAACATCTGAAATTTACCTTAAATGATTATTCTCTGAAAAAAATAGAGGACTCCAATCGTCCGGATAAGGAAAAAGGACTAAATACAACTTTTATTGATTGGGTGGAATATGCAGAATGGACAAATGAAGCTGCCGGATATGAGCATATTCACATTTCAGACGAAGAAGGGTTCAAAAAATACCTTGCTGAATTTGAAGAAGGAATCTATGATGAAGACTATGAAAAAAGCCTGGAGGAAAGAAATAAACTGTTTTACAATCTGGTGTTTACCAATGAGTTTGTCAATTATCAGATTGCCGAGCTGGAAGTGAAAGTGGAGGATTTTACTTCGCCTTTGAATGAATATATGAATTATTTGAAATGTACTGAGGCAACTTCCGTTACTTTTGAAGATGAAGAAGGAGCGAAACAGACCTATTGGTGTAACCCTGCAAATGGGTGTAAAGACAACACCCAGTGTGAGTATCACGGTGCCGGAAAAAGTGGTCGGTTACTGAAACAGGTATTTGAACTACATGAAGAGTCTGCGATAGCCGTCGATGACAAAAAATTCAGCACAGCCAAAATTGCGATCAAACCAGCAGAATCTTTTGATGTGGATGAAATGTATGGGGCTGGTTATACCAAAATTGAGCTATACATCAAGGATGTAGAATTTGACGAAGGCGGGAGTCGTCAGGACCTGGATATTCTTACCTGGAAATACAAGGATAAAAACAATACAGGTCTGAAAGAGAGTGTGAGACTGGCCATGAGACAATTGAAGCCACAGAATAAATTGATTTATACTTATTACATCACTTACGGAATACCTTACTAAGAATCATTACCCTACCTATATGTTTGAAAATTTATTTTTACTACAAATTACCAGAGCCGTCCATATCTGGGATCTGATCGCCGGAGATGCCGGTAATATTTCACGTACTGCGCTGGAAAACCTGAAAATGGAAGCCTATATGGGCGGTGCAGTCATGATGCTGATCTTTTTGGCCATTGCTATTCTGATCGCATTTTTGATACCTTATGAACCAGGGAAAAACCCGCGTGATCCCCAAAAAAGAAGAATGTGGATGATTATAATGGGAGTGTTGGTACTGGTTGTTTTGTTTGTCATTAGTCTACTGGCTACACGTACGCTCTCAGGCAGGCAGGCAGATATTATTCAACAGGCTACTTTGATTTCTGTAGCAGTAAACACCATTCTGTATTTTGGGTTGGCCTTTGTTCTGAGTAAGGTAGCCCGTAAGTCTAAACTGGGAACCTGGTTCCCTTCTAAAAAATAAAACCATATATGGACGACAGGATATTTATCATTGGTATTGGAGGGACCGGTATGCGGTGTCTGGAATCCTTTGTGCACCTCTGCGCGATGGGTATGTTTGATAATACCACCATTGAAATGCTTGCCCTTGATACAGACCGGGAAAACGGTAATTTTCGCAGGCTTTATGATCTGGCCGATACTTATAACAAATGTAAGGGTGTCAATAAAGATCAGCATCCCCTTGGCAATACCTTTTTCTCTGCGAAAATCAATTATTACCAGTATAGTCCTGATTACTCCCGTCAGGAAACAGGGAATTTCGCCCGTCTGACCAAGTTTGGAGACCTTCGTTATAAAAACAAGGAACAGGCTGATATCGCCGAGTTGCTCTACACGCAGAATACCCGCGAATTTGACCTCAAACATGGCTATCGCGCCCAGACCAATCTTGGTTCTTTTCTCATGTATCACAACATTCTGGAGGAAGTAACCCAGAATCACGACGGTCCATTAGCCAAATATATCAGCAATCTTGTAACAGCTGGTAAAGCAAAGGTGTTTGTCATGGGTTCTGTATTTGGTGGAACAGGAGCATCTTCCATTCCTGTCATTCCCAAGGCTTTTGCTGAAGCAGCAAAAATTCTGATGCCGGGTTCTTCAATCAAGGATGTATTTTT
>JAGQVA010000523.1 GCA_020438265.1 Bacteroidota bacterium | reverse complement strand
GATTCTCAATGCGATTATATATCTCCTGTCCGTCGATATTTATCAGAGGGAAACCCATTTTTTCCAGTCCCAAAAAACCTTCCGGAGATTCTGCCCCTAATTCTGAAAAATGATCGATCACAATTTCTACAACATCCCCCAAAGCAAATTGCCTGTCAAAACTACCGGCAATCCCAAAATTAATAGCTAAATCAGGCTGATTTGTTGCTAAATAATCCCCCAGAAAAAAGGCTGTATTGACCATGCCTATCCCCGTGTGAAGCAGATGGATTTGAGCGCTCCCTGAATCAAAGGAAAAAAGATCTTTGCGGATCTCTTTCATTTGTAAATCATTTCTGAGAATTTCGGTTTCCAGAGGCGTCGCAGCAACTAAAAGAATCTTCATAGGCAAAGGATAGTGATCATGGGTTAAAAGTAAACAAACTTTATTCCTCAATCACAAAATGATACCCAATTCCCTTCAGGGTAATAATTTTTACGCTATCATCTTTTTTCAAAAAATCCCTCAGTCGGGTAATATATACATCCAGGTTACGGGAATTAAAAAAAGAGTCGTCTCCCCAGACTTTCTGAAGAATTTCTTTCCTTTCGACAGCAGTATTTTTATGATCAGCAAGAATCTGCAAAAGCTGAGTTTCCCGATGGGAAAGTTTTCTGACCTCTTCTTCAAATCTCAGTTCGTATTTCAACGGCAAAAACGAAAATTTTCCTAGTAAAATCGCCTGGCCCGGGTCCTTTTCCAAAGAAGTGGAAGTCTGCACCAGTTTCAACAGATTATTGATTCTGGCAATCAATTCCTCCATACTAAAAGGTTTTTTAATATAATCGTTTCCTCCGGAATGGAATCCTTTTAACAAATCTTCCGTCTGCACTTTTGCAGTGAGAAAAATAATCGGAATGGCAGGGTCTATCTGTCTGATTTCTTCGGCCAGGGAAAAACCATCCTGATTGGGTAACATCACATCCAGAATACAAATCTGAGGAGAAAACTGTTGAAATCCAGCAATCACTTCCGCACCGTCTTCAATAAGCTTTACAGAAAAGTCGCGGCTTTCCAGGCTTTCTTTGACAATCTTGGCCAGAAAGGGTTCATCTTCGACGTAAAGCACTTTGATTTTATCCATTCGCTTTGGGAAGTTCTATGGTGAAACGAGTGCCGGCACCAGGTTTGCTATTGACCTGAATGGTTCCCTGATGTTTGTCGATCACTCCCGCAACGTAAGCGAGACCTAAACCATAACCTTTGGTATTATGTTGATTGCCACTCGGTACACGAAAAAATTTCTCGAAAATTTTCTCCTGATATTCGGGTGCAATCCCTGGTCCATTATCACTGACAATCAATTGAATCACTCTCTCTTTCTCGACGAGTTCAATACGAACCAAAGGATTTTCTGAACGATATTTTAAGGCGTTATCAATCAGATTATAAACCACGCTGGTAAGGTGCGTCTGATCTCCCCGTAACTGAAAATTTCCAACAGGCAAATCTACTTCCAGAATTGCTCCAATTTTATCAAACTGGAGCCTCATAGAATTGAGAATCTGCTCAATCAAAACGCTGAAATCCAGTATTTCAAACTTGAGCTGCGGTTCGGTATGCTCAAACATGGACATTTTCAAGACCTTATCTACCAATAAAGCCAGGCGATTAAGCTCTTTTCGGGAAATGTCGAGATACTCACGCGTACGTTCCGGATTCTGCAGGGCGTGAAAATTGCGCATTGCTTCAATCGCCACCCCAACTGTGGTAATTGGCGTTTTTAACTCATGCGTAATATTACTGATAAAATCATTTTTCAACTGATTCAGTCTTTGCTGCTTTTTCAGGCTTCGATAAATGATCAAATAAGCCAGAGAAATACAGAGAAAAAGGAATATTGAAAATAAAATTTGTGGAATGATTCGCTGAATCACATATCCTTTATATTCCGGAAACTGCACAAAATAATTCTGATCACTGGGCAGATCTGTATACTGATGGGAGAGCAGGCCCGAAAATATCGAATCCGATTCCGTTGAAGCAATAATATGATACTCCAGGGGTATTTTGGCACCCGTTATTTCCTGTTCAAAATTCTTTTCCAGCATGCTTTTAATAGAAATCCGCTGAATGTGGGGAATCACTGAATCCACAGACTCAGCACTATCAGAAAGAGCAATAAAAAGAGAAAGATTCCCCCTTTCACTACGAAAACGATTTTCAGTTTTTTCACCTTTGCTTCTGAATACAAATCGAAGGCTGCTATCTTTTCTTTCAGTAGCTTCAGGTGATAATTCCGTGTGCGAAAAGGTTCCTGAAATAGTTACTTTTGCAGAAGAATCTGCCCAGTTTTGTGTTCCTCCTATTTTGCTGGACATAATTTTCAACCGATTGGGAAACCCTGTTGTCTGAGTCTGATTACTTTTCAAACCAAAAATCAACGGTTGTACCAACACTTCATTAAACAATGAATCCTCAATATGTCGAACAGAATTCATAAACAAACGATCCGCTTCATGTTGAAGTCGTTGTTTTTCCTGTTGATATTCATTCTCCAGCCAAAAAACCTGAAAAACCAATAAAACGATCAGGCTCCCGACCATCAGGCCCAGAGAAAACCGATTGGTATGTTTGATTTGAATCATTACCCTAAAAATAGGGCTTATATGGCGGTCTGCCGAACCTTTTAACGTTAATTAACATTAAATCAAGGTTTATTAACCTTGTCAATTGATTGTAGATATTACTTTTACCGAAAACTAATATCTGCATGAAAAAATTAATCATTATTCTAACTGCTTTACTTCCCTTTTCTGTTTTCGCGCAAAACACCGAGGGTGAAGTAGCTTACGACGAAAAAGTAAATCTTCATATTTCCGTTTCGGAAGAAAATGAACAAATCAGAGCGATGCTTCCCGAGCATCAGATTTTCAAGAAAGTCCTGTTCTTTAATGAAGGCGAATCGCTCTACAAAGATGTGCCTCGCAGCGAAGAAGAAGGAGATCAGACTGTGGAAGGTGGAGATGGCAACTTCAAATTTGTCATGAAAATGACCGCCCCTGATAACAAAACCTACAAAAACCTGGCTGATAATAAGAAAGTGGATCAGCAGGAGTTTATGGGAAAGAAATTTCTGATCGTGGATAAAACCGACAAATACGAGTGGAAATTGACAGGAGAGCAGAAAATGATCCTTGATTATCCTTGTATGAGAGCAACCTATCAGGATACTACCCGCGAAGTGGAAGCGTGGTTTACGCCTCAGATTCCTGTTTCTACAGGCCCGGGGAGCTATGGACAATTGCCCGGATTAATCCTTGAGCTAAGCATTGACGGAGGAAAACGCACCATTACAGCCACTGAGGTCAAACTGGGGCCTTTGGAAAAAGGAGTCATGGAAAAACCGACTAATGGCAAAAAAGTTACCCAGGAAGAATTCAAACAAATTGTAGAGGAAAAAACCAAAGAGATGCAAATGGAAATGGAAGGGAGCGGCCATGGAGGCGGAACCCGAATTATTATTCGGAATTAACCGAATTTGTATTATTTGGCCAATGTAGAGCCAAGGCATGCCTTGGCTCTACCAGGCACAATTTCACCATAATCCACCACCACCCATCACCGTCGATCACCCGATCATTTAATTATTTGATCAAACAAGGCATGCCTTGTCCCTACAAAAATTCTAACTATGAAAAATTTCTTACAGACCTTTTTTATCATTTTTATTATCCTTTCAGGAACAAAATTCGCTTCTGCTCAGAATGGCGGCCTGATGATCGAAGGATTTGTGGTGGATACAGCCGCACAACCATTAATGGGAACAACTGCTGTTATTTTAAATGCAAAAGATTCCATCCTTGTCAGTTTTTCTCTCTCTGAAAAAACAGGGCGTTTTTTCTTTAAACGCATTGCTCCGGGTGATTACATTTTGCAACTGACTTATATTGGTTATCAGCAAATCAACAAACCCATTACCGTAAAAGAAGATAATCAGAATCTGGGCATTTTCGTCATGGAACCCGCTGACCTTTCTCTGGGAGAAGTCACCATTGAAGGAGAAAGAACGCCTATTCTGATCAAAGGAGACACTATTGAGTATAATGCCGACGCTTTTAAAACCCAGCCTAATTCAGCCGTAGAAGACCTTTTGAAAAAACTTCCCGGGGTAGAAATCGAAAGAGACGGTACTATCAAAGCGCAGGGTGAAACTGTGAAAAAGGTATTGGTGGATGGGAAAGAGTTTTTTGGCGATGACCCTAAAATTGCCTCCAAAAACCTTCCAGCTAACGTGGTCGACAAAGTCCAGGTCTTTGATAAAAAATCTGAAATCGCTGAATTCACAGGTATCGATGATGGAGAAAGAGACAAAACGATTAATCTCGAACTCAAAGACGGAAAAAAGAAAGGCATATTTGGTACAGTAACTGGCGGCTATGGTCCTCCCTATCCCCAAAGTGGTATTGAAAACCGCTATCTGGGTAAAGCCAACGTGCATAAGTTCAGCAAAAAATATCAGGTTTCAGCTTTAGGAATGTTGAACAATACCAACGAACAGGCCTTTTCGATTAATGACTATATCAATTTTATGGGCGGTTTTCAAAATATGATGACTTCCGGCGGCGGCGGTTCTAT
>JAGQVA010000522.1 GCA_020438265.1 Bacteroidota bacterium | reverse complement strand
AAAAAGGTAAATACTTTTATGTGAAATGCACCTGTGCCATGACCAATCGCACAGATGTATTTCACATAAATCTTCCCACCGTTAGAATAAGAAATTTCAAAACTTAAAATTTGAGTGCGTGATTGGGGTATCACTTACAATTTTGAAATTATGAAAAATATTATTTCAGCTTTTACTATTTCGATCCTGTGTTTATCTCTCATTAATAGTTGCGCTCAGGAACGAAATATCGTGGGGAAAGATATGACAGAAACCCTGAGTTTAGTCGAAAAATCATATATCACAGAAGGTCCTCTGGTCGGAATGGTTATTGGAATTGTCAAACAGGGAAAAGTAGAAACCTATACATTTGGCTCAAAAGAAGCAGGGAAAAAAGAGCTTCCGGATAATAAAACCATTTTTGAAATTGGTTCTATTACCAAAACTTTTACCGGGACAATCCTTGCGATTCAGGCGACTCATGAACAACTGACGCTTGAACAACCCATCAGCAAATATCTTCCCGAAGATGTAAAGGTGCCCCAATACGAAGGAAAATCCATTACCTTTTTGGATCTGGCTACTCAATCCTCTTCCCTACCCCGCATGCCCCGGAATTTCAATTCCTATGTAAAAAACAGCAAGGATCCATATATCAACTATCCTGTTTCTGCCTTGTATGAGAATCTGAATCAAACAAACCTTGATAAACCCATTGGTCAGACCTATGAATATTCCAATCTCGGATTTGGGCTTTTGGGACATCTTGAAGGTTTGGTTGATAGTTCTGATTATGAAACAGCTCTTCAAACCATGATTCTGGACAAGTTGGAAATGAATGCTACCAAAGTCAGAGTAGATGAAGAAGTAAATAAAAACCTGGCTTTGCCTCATCAGGGCGAAAAAATTGTTTCTCAATGGGAATTTACTGATGCATTTATGGGAGCAGGTACCATTAAATCCAACCTACATGATATGCTCATTTATCTCAAAGCCAATATGTATCCGGAAAGTACATCTTTGGAGGAAGCCATCATGCTTGCACGAAAACCACAACGGCCAGCCGGGGGAGGACAAATCGGACTGGGATGGCATATAGCAAAATCAAAAACCAGTCAGGCTCCTTTGATATGGCATAATGGAGGAACTGGCGGGTACCAGTCTTTTATGGGATTTAATCAGTCAGAAGATTTGGGAGTGGTTATTCTGGTTAATACTTCCACCCGATCCGGACAAGAAGCAACAACTCTTGGGTTCCAGCTTCTTGAAGCATTGGAGACATTTAACTAACAAAAAAAGAATACAAAAAAGAGGAAGTGATGAAAAGATCACTTCCTCTTTTTTGTATAATAAAATTCTACTACCAGAAAATAGAAACATTCACGCCACCAGTAGAGCGGAATCCCAGTTCCAGGCTGTTAGATCCTTCGCGGATGTTGCTTGATACATTCGCGTTGATGATATTATTAGGATCAGAGGTTGGCTGAATAAAACCGGTCTGTACTAATGTCACAAATCCTCCAATATCATTATAAGCGAATCCCAGCGCATATTCTGCTCCAATCGCTATTTTGGGAGAAAAGAAATAGTTAAATCCACCAATCAGATTCAGACCAATACTTAAGCTACTATTTGTGGTAGTTTTGGTATTGATGTCTTCACGATAAAGAATCGTGCCTGCAGCATTTGTATTCACTACATCCAGTTGTCTGTCTGTAACAATTGGGGTCTGCATAGCAAAAGGAATGGATGCACCTACATAAGGATCGAGTTTTTCGGCATCCGAAGCCAAATGATATTCAATTCCAGGGCTAATACTAAAAGAAAACCCGCTGACTTTTTCACTCAGAGAACTGTCCACCCTCACTGCATTAGGAACCCCCTCGGTAAGTAAAAAAGTGCGATCAAATGCACGATCTACATTCGTAAGATTTACTCCCAAACGGGTCCTGAGAGCGATTTGATCAGACAGGTAATATCTACCCAAAACCTGAGGAACCTCAAAGGCATCTGTACCCCATTCTTTAAAAGCAATATTGCTTAAACCAGACACTTGAAAACCCAGACTAATATCCCCGGATACGGGTTTGGTTTGTGAAAAAGCACTTCCGGCGATAACTAGTACCAGAACGCTGAGAAACAATTTTTTCATTTCAGTTAGTTTAGTAAAATAATTAGGCTCACGAAATGCGGGGCAAATTACGAATAATTGTCCAGCACACAAATATGGCAATAATGTTAGAATAAATCATTGAGGGATACATCCGGGGAGTTTTAGGTTTCAAACCCGTATTTCCCTCTCAAAGGCACAAATTTAAAGCGGTGAAAAACCTCCTCTTCATAGGAATCTTCTCCAGTTCTGGTAACTACTGTCATACGCTGAGAGCGTCGATTCCCAACCGGAATGACCATCATTCCCCCGATTTCCAATTGCTGCTTTAGAGATTCCGGAACGGATGGACTGGCTGCAGTTACAAGGATTCTTTCAAAAGGTTGATAGTGTTTCCATCCTTGTGAGCCATCGCCCAGTTTAAGTGCAGGTTTATAGCCCAGCTGATTGAGCAAATGGCGGGCATCGACATACAGTCTTTCGTCAATTTCTACTGAAAAAACCCGCATACCCATTTCACAAAGCACCGCGCACTGGTAGCCTGACCCTGTTCCGATTTCCAGCACTTTCATGCGTGGTTTGAGCTTTAGTAATTGAGTCTGAAAAGCTACGGTAAAAGGCTGACTGATCGTCTGACCATTATTGATAGGCAGCGCCTGATCGGTATAAGCTTTATCTTCAAAAACCCCTTCTACAAAAAGATGACGGGGCACCAAACCCATTGCTTCCAAAACAAGCTCATCTGTAATACCCTTAAAAACCAGTTCTTCAACCAGTCTCTTTCTTCGGCCTTTATGCTTATATTCTTCGTTCAATGTGGGTTTTTAGCTATTGGTATTTGGCAATTGGGGATTAGCTTTTTTGAGACATTCATCCACCGCTATCAATTTTCAGCAATCAGGTTCAAAAACAAAACTTTCGCCTTAAGGCTAAGTTTAACAGGCCGGATTCAGCAAAAAGCCAACAGCCAAATCCCAACAGCTGAGTCAAATGCAAATCTATGGAATCTTTATTAATCTTTAAGAGTCTAACCGGGATTTTATGTTTTAAAAGTTCATTGAAAAGCAGTTACTTTGCAGGATAAAAAGTCACCCATCAAATTCATTACATATAAAATGTTAAAACATCCAGATATATTCGCCAATCGCCATCTGGGTCCTTCCAATAAGGATCTTACAGAAATGTTGCATACCATTGGTGTTAATTCTCTTGATGAATTGATTTCACAGGCTGTTCCGAAAAAAATTCGCCTTCAGACTCCCCTTAAAGAAATTGAGCCAAAGGGAGAATTTGAATACCTGAACGGACTACGTGAAATTGCTGGCAAGAACCAGATTTTCAAGTCTTATATTGGTATGGGATATTACGATTGTATTACTCCTTCCGTGATTTTGAGAAATATTTTTGAGAATCCCGGATGGTATACTCAGTATACTCCCTATCAGGCTGAAATTTCTCAGGGAAGACTTGAAGCACTTCTGAATTTCCAGACAGCAATCAGTGATCTCACGGGTCTTCCACTTGCAAACGCTTCTCTTCTTGATGAAGGAACAGCAGCAGCGGAAGCCATGAGCATGACTTATGGTCAAAAACGCAAAAAAGACCGCAAAGCCAATGCAGATACTATTCTCGTGGCTGATACCTGTTTTCCACAGACTATTGATGTGATTCAGACCCGGGCCGGAGGATTGGGAATCAATGTAGTGGTAGCCAATCCCGCTGATTTCCAGATTGATGAGAGTGTATTTGCGGCTATTGTGCAATATCCGGATGGAAAGGGTTCTGTTGAGGATTATCAGGCGCTGGCCGATACCCTCCACGCCCAAAACAGCTTTCTGATTGTAGCTGCCGACCTGATGAGTCTGGCGCTGCTCAAAGCCCCCTCGGAATTTGGCGCAGATGTCGCTTTGGGTTCTGCCCAGCGCTTTGGTGTGCCTATGGGATACGGAGGGCCTCATGCTGCTTATTTCGCCACAACAGACGATTTCCTTCGCATGTTGCCAGGAAGAATTATTGGTGTGTCAATTGATGCGAATGAAAATCCGGCGCTTCGAATGACTCTTCAAACCAGAGAGCAGCACATTAAGCGTGATAAAGCGACTTCAAATATCTGTACTGCGCAGGCGCTTCTGGCAATTATGGCCAGTATGTACGCCGTTTATCACGGTAAAGACGGGATCAAGGCAATTGCCAGGAGAATTCATAACCATACCATTATTTTACATCAGGGTCTTCAGGAAATGGGATTTGAGGTTGTCAATGCTTCTTTCTTCGATACGCTGACTGTAAAATTGAATAACGAATCAGAGGTAAAATCCCTGAGAGAAAAGGCATTAGAATCAAAAATCAATTTCCGTTACGATGGAGGGAATCAGGTGGGTATTTCTCTGGATGAAACAACCAATCTGGCTGATGTAGAAAAAATCATTACCGTATTTGGTTCGGTAAGCGGAAAAAAGGCCACACTCAATCCTAACCTCAATGGTCTGGCAGAATCTTTCATTCCTTCAGCACTAAAACGAGAAAAGGATTATCT
>JAGQVA010000521.1 GCA_020438265.1 Bacteroidota bacterium | reverse complement strand
CCCACGTTTGAGACCTGACGGCCTCTAAACTTACGTTTCTACCCTTGATTCGCATAAACTATATTTATTAACTCCTCATAATTATATGGTTCATTTTCTCCTTCAATAAGAAGGCGTGCTTTTATGTAAAAGGAAGAATTTAAGAGGTCCAGAGATTTTCGAAGTTTTTTTAATCGCTGGGTAGATTTCTCCTGAATGGGGAATGTGGGATGAGATTTTATTATCTTCCGATGAAGAAAAATAGTAAACGGTAATGTCTGTTGTTCTTTGTCTGTAAATTTATCCGTGAGATTGCTGGCTCCTATCACAGATTCCTTATTCCCTTCCTCTGTTTCAAATGATTCAATAATCGATAAGGAAATATGGGTGATTTTCTGAGGTTGATGTGTGTGTATAATCAAAAAACCATTGACCTTCCCTAAAGAAAGATCAATGGTAGAAGGAATGTCAAACATTATATTGAAAGGTATATTCATCTATTCAATAACGAATACACCCGCATTTTGATTAATAAGTAACTACAATTCCCAGAGTCGGCTGGAAAATTCCCAGGTTATTTTCCAAAAACCGGGTCTGATAACGACTTGGGTCGTCGGGGTTGACAAGTGGAAAGCCATTTTCATCTTTGACAACATCGAGTATGGGAGGCCCGGGGACTTTATAACCATACAAGTTTTGAATATCTATAAAGAGATTTAAACTCCATGCCTTAAAAAACCACTTTTTATCTACCCTGATATCCAATTGATGATAGTCTTTAATTCTTTGAGTATTTAACAAGCTATAGTCAGGAATTTCAGATCGGGTTACATCCCAAACTGCTATACGACTGGACAAATCCACATTGGCTGGTGTAAAAGGAGTACCGGTTGTTAAACGCCATTTGGCACCGATTTCCCAGTCTCCTTTGAATTTTTTACCAGCAGTCAAAGCTACAATATGCCGACTGTCCCAGGATGAGGGAACGTATACACCGTCGGCATTGGTAAATTCACTCCAGCCCAGCGTATAAGCGATGATTCCATAAAATCCACGATATAACCGCTGTTGAACGAGTACTTCAAGCCCGTAAGTTCTTCCTTCTGAAGTGGAAATAGCTGGTTCATTTCCTACAATTCCAAAGTCTCCTCCCTGATTGGCCAGGGAAATAGAATCTCGGGTCAGGAATGGATAATGATTATATTTTTTATAATAACTTTCAACTGAAATTCGAGTGTTAGTAGAGGTTGTAAAGGAAAGCCCTCCCACCATTTGCTGGTTTCTGATGTAGTCCACCTCTTGATTAATCAGTGTATTTTGCCCATCCCGATAACCCAATACTGTGTAAGGAGGCAACTGGTAAAAAATACCTGTGTTAAAATTGGCAGCTAAAGAAGGGGTTATAGCAAATGAAGCTGAAAATCGGGGCGAAAACTGCCGCAAAGGATTTGCCATTTTATCAGAGAAAGTATTTCCATCAACACGTGCTCCAGCAGAAAGGGTAAGGCGTTCATCAATCAACTTTTTACTGATCTGGGCGAAAGCACCGTATTTGGAAAGATTCAGCTTTGATTCATAATCAACCGTGGCAAATGGCAATTCCTGATAAGTATCTGTATTGTATTTGGCATATTCATAGTTTACGCCATAATTCCATTTGAAACCTTTGCTGCGGGCAGTTCTTTCAATTCTGAGTTTATTTTCAATTTCCTGAGAGACATAGTCAAAAAGAATTTCCTGCGTTTCGTCATTATCCTCATATTTGAACGAGCGGTTGTTGAGCATATTCCTGCTACCCACAATCATCCAGAATCCATTATCTCCAAAGTATTTATAACTGGCACCAAAGGTATAATTCCATTGAGTCTGAACAGGGAGATTCCCTAAAATGTATTTTTGGTAATCTGTTGAATCCGCGCCCAGGTTTAACTCAAATTCATCTAAAGCTCCCAGGCTAACAATATTCAACTCGTGTCTTTTGCCCAGCTTGATTTTATGCTTGTATTGATAGTCATTATAGTTAGGCAAAAATGGCAAGGCTAATACTTTAAAAAGAAGCTGGAGATAAGATCTTCTTACAGAAAAAAGGAATGAACTGTTTTCTCCGGTTGGTCCTTCCAATGTAAGCGCCAAATCACTGGCTCCGACTGTGGCAGTAAAACCAAGCCGATCATCGCGGGCAGGTCTCTGGGTAAATTCAAATACGGAGCTTAACGCATTTCCGCGATTGGCGGGAAAAGCGCCTGAGTAAAAATCTACCTCACCAATAAAGTCCACATTGATCAATCCTACCGGGCCGCCGGAAGCACCCTGAGTAGCAAAGTGATTGATATTAGGCGTTTCAATTCCATCGATATAAAACCGGTTTTCATTCGGGCCACCGCCTCTGATAAGGATATCGTTTCTAAAACTGACAGTACTGGCAACACCGGGCAAAGACTGGATGACTTTGGAAATATCGCGGTTACCTCCGGGATTTCGTTTGATTTCACTGGTACCAATCGTTCTCAGAGAAAGCGGCGCTTCTTCTACTTCTTTAAAAGGAGAAGCAACGATAATAACTGAGTCTGTATTATTGACATCCTCTTTCATCGCAACTTCGAGAACGTAAGGTTTTGAGTTACTTACCTGGATCTCGTAAACCACTTCGGTCCGGTAGCCTGTGTACCTGAACTCAACATTATACAATGCAGGTTTGATATTTTTAATTTCGAATTTACCTTCCTCATCGGTAAATCCACCATAATTGGTACCCTGAAGCAATACAGTTCCGTATGGTAGCGGTTGATTGGTAAGCTCATCAAAGATACGACCTTTAATGATTCCATTTTGAGCAAGGGCAGGGAAGAAGGTTATGCAGATAAGTAAAACTGTGAAACTTCTTCTTAGAGTGTTTATAAACAACAGCCTCATAATTGATGTAACTGTTAATTAAGTTTGACTATTTATGAATCTGCCATAAAAACACACTAACCTGAAAAATGTTTACGTTTTTTAGATATTGTTATACATTTTATTACTGTTTCATATTAATTCCGGATGAATGGTTCAAAAGTATGAACTCCTTAGTGAGTTACTTCCCTTGCTCGAACAGTATGAAGCCGAAACAACCATGAAAGAGCCAAGTTTGATGTCCTTTTCAACCTGGTTAAATCGACAACTCTCCTACCCTACTCATGGGGCTTCCGGAGGAAATGATAAGGAAGCGGTTGCAGATGAAAGCTCTGAAACCATTCTAACGATGTTGATTAGTTACCTCAACCGTTACGCGAAGCATTATTCCAAAAAGGCATTGGAAGACACACCTCTTTCGACGATAGACGAATTTACCTTTCTGGCAACTTTGAGTTATCAGGAAAGTCTGACCAAGACAGAGTTGATTCAGGCCCATTTGCTGGAGATAACCTCTGGAATAGAAATCATTAAAAGGCTTACCAAAAGCGGATTATTAGCCTCTTTTTCTGACCCCAATGACAGACGGTCCAAACGCGTCAAACTTACACCTAAAGGCAGAGAGGTTTTTAAAGATGTGATGGAAAAGATGGACGAGGTAGCCCATATTCTGGCGGGTGATTTATCTGCTTCTGAGAGGGATCAACTGTTACCTCTGTTGTATAAGTTGAATGATTTCCATTCTGTGATTCATCGCCAGGACAGGAAAACGGATTTAGAGGAAATTCGGGAAAAATATCTCCCCAAAGAGGAAGCAAACGGGTAAAAATAAACGGGTTGCCAAATCTGGCAACCCGTTTAACCTTAACCAATCAATTCTGAATTCACAGAATGATTATTAACCAATTCTTATTGTTTTACAATTCTGCTTACGCCGATCACTTCAGCTTTCTGAGTAGCTCTCATGATGTACATACCAGCAGGCTGGTTGCTCAGATCGATAGAAGATTCTACCTGTCCGTCTAAAGCGCGGAAAGCGTTTTCATAAACTCTGTTTCCAACCATGTCATAGATCACAACATGTACAGGATCGATTTTATCATTTTCGATTTTGATGTTGAACACACCCTGGTTAGGGTTAGGATACAGTGTAATCGCATTCAACACTTGCTCGCGGATTTCTTTCTCGATACGAGTGAAAGTTCCGGCAGCAGGGAAATATTTCATTTCATCAAGCAGGGTCCATCCTGATGGCCAGAATTGAGTTGAGTTGCTGAAAGCTCCTTTATAAGAAACTTCAGTGAAGAAGTCATCATTGGCAGGATATGCACCTAAATTCTGGTAAGCAGGTCCCTGGTCAGAAGGACGAGGGTCAAGCATCATTACCTGGTCAGTACGGCTGATAGAAGCAATCAGTGGATCTGAAGCCTCGTTTCCAGCAGTTCCGAAGTAGTTTTGAACCGCAGCTTTAGCTGCATCAACTTCCATAGTAGAGTCAGCAGCAGAAATGCCAGTGTATTTTGCCGCCGTGATAGTAAATATTGCATCAGCATTATTTCCGGCAATATCCCAGAAAATATTGTTTTCAAGCTTCAGTTCCCCATTCTCAAAACGAGTGTAGCTATCTTCGCTACTTCCAAGTATTTCAATATCAATACCTTTTCCAAAATCAACAAAGATAGAGTTGTGGTATTCTCCACCAGCGTTATCGCGGAAAGTGATAGTTCTTGTTCCTTCTGACTCTCCACGTCCGATAT
>JAGQVA010000520.1 GCA_020438265.1 Bacteroidota bacterium | reverse complement strand
CTGAAAAGACCGGCATTGCCGGAAACGCCTCCTAAAAAGGCTGCCGCTTCGTCATGAACATACCCGTGAACGAGGGTTTTGCGGAATAAGGTATCATTTTCCGTGGGAACAATCTCTGACAAGGGAAATTTTTTCCAGGGATTAAACGTGAGTCTTTCTGCTCCGAGTTTTTGATAGAAGTTTTCGTTTAAATAGGTCTTATACTCCTGCCCGGATAGGTTTTCGATGATTTGTGGATATAATAAAAAGGTCAGGCCTGAATAGACATATCCCTGCTTACGGTCCATTTTAGTTCTGCGAACTTTTTTAAACATCTTCTCCCTGTAATCCTTGTTAAGATATAGATGATCATATACCCGAACCGGAAATAATTCAGAAGAATCATTCGCCAGTGCTTTCTTTTTGAATGAACCATTCCTTTTGACCGTTTTCACCCAAAAAGCAATGTAGGGAATCAGACCCGCCTTATGCGCCAAAACTTCTCTCACCGTCATTTTTTTCTTATTTGACCGCGCAAAATCAGGCCAGTAATCCGAAAAAGGAGCATCCAGATCAATCTTCCCTTCGCTTGTCAGCTTCATTAAACCCGGCAAAGCAGCCGATACTTTGGTAATTGAAGCCAAATCGTATAAATCAGTCCTTTTTACAGGCTGTTGTTTTTGATAGGTATGATATCCATACGCCTGGTCAAAAACAATTTTTCCATCTTTGGCAACCAGCAACTGACACCCCGGAAAAGCCATTGAATCTAGTCCCAGCTGAATAATTGCATCCAGTTTTTGAGATAATTTTTGACCATCCCATCCAACTTCTTCCGGCTCGGCATAAACCAAACCTGATGATTGACTATTCTTGACAGAGTTAGAAGAATTATTCTGAGCAAATGCTGGATAAACAAAGATTCCCCAAACAAAAAACACGCATAAACAACGATTCAACAGCGGGCAAACAGGCAAAAAGGATAACATAGGACCGATTTTTTAGTAAAAGGTGAAAAAACAAGAATAAAAATGCACAAACATGCACAAAATATCAACCATTCTTCATACATTTGCACAAACACGCATAAAAATGCAGAGAATATATGCTAAAAGAAGAACGGCATAATTTTATACTCGAAGAACTAAGAACCAAAAATAAGGTATTAACTTATTCTCTCAGTCAGGTACTTTCAGTTTCTGAAGATACCATCCGCAGAGATCTGAAAGAACTGGCAGACCTGGGTCAGATTAAGAAAGTACATGGAGGGGCGGTTGCACATTCACTGAATCCATTTCATTATAAAGATCGCGAGGTTTATGCGCTGGAAGAAAAAATCGCCATTGCAGAGAAGGCGAAAAACCTGATTCAGCCGCAACAGGTGGTATTTATGGACGGCGGAACGACCAACCTTGAATTGGTAAAAAGGCTTCCTTCTGATCTGAAAGCGACCATTATTACCAATAGCATCCCGGTAGCAACTCATTTAACTGATCATCCTCTGATTGAAATTGTTTTTCTGGGTGGAAAGGTGCTCAAATCTGCTCAGGTTACGATTGGCGCAGAAGTAGTTTCAGCAATCAGCAATATTCGCGCTGACAAATGTATCCTCGGCACCCGTAGCATCCACCATCAGATTGGAATTTCAGAAATAGACTGGGAGGAAACTATGGTAAAACGCGCTATGCTCGCAGCCTCCAATGAAGTGGCCTGTCTGGTCATTGCAGACAAAATAGGAACCTCTCAACCTTATATTATCGCTGATATTAAACAGGTATCCCAAATGGTAACCACATTATCAAGAAAAAATCCCATACTCAAGCCTTTTATTCAGGCTGGAGTTGAAATTATATCCTAAACCTAAATTCGCTCACAACAAAACCCCCAAAGCCTAAAATAAAATGATTAAAACTGCTTTCTCTCCCGTTTATCAGTATGAAAAAATCCCCACCCGGATTTATCATGATTCTCAGGAAGCCTCTATCGAAGTTGCTTCACAAATCGCTAATCTGATCCGCCATAAAGCCCAAAAAGGGGAAATGGCCGTTTTGGGTCTGGCCACAGGTTCGACCCCAACCAATGTTTACAACGAACTGGTCAGAATGCACCAGGAAGACGGACTCAGCTTTAAAAATGTAGTTACCTTCAACCTGGATGAATATTATCCTATGGAACCGGAAGCTTTACAAAGTTATCACAGGTTTATGCGGGAATACTTATTCGACCATATTGATATTGATCCCAAAAATATCAATATCCCTGATGGGCAGCTTTCTCTGGAAGAAATTGGCCCCTTCTGCGAAATGTATGAAAACAAAATCGAAGCCCTGGGCGGATTGGATCTTCAAATTCTGGGGATTGGTCGTACAGGTCATATTGGTTTTAATGAACCGGGCTCATCTATGAGTTCGCGGACTCGTCTGATCGCTCTGGACGGCCTCACCCGTCGTGATGCTGCCAGTGATTTCTTTCACGAAGAAAATGTGCCCCGTCGCGCCATTACTATGGGTGTAGGGACCATTATGGAAGCCAAATCAGTAATCCTGATGGCATGGGGTGAAGGAAAAGCCAATATTATCAAAGAGACCATTGAAGGGAAAATAAGCGAACTCGTTCCGGCAACTTACCTTCAGAATCATCCCAATGCACAATTTATCATTGATACAGCCGCTGCTGCCCAGCTTACCCGCGAAAAATCACCCTGGCTGGTTGGTCCGGTAGAATGGAATGATAAACTCATTCGCAGAGCAGTAGTATGGTTATGTGAAAGAGTTAAAAAACCCATTCTTAAGCTCACAGATGAAGATTATAACGAACATGGAATGGGTGAATTGGTCGCAGATCACGGACCAGCCTATGACATTAATATCAAAATTTTTAACGAATTACAGCGAACCATCACTGGTTGGCCAGGAGGAAAACCCAATGCTGATGATACCTTCCGTCCTGAAAGAAAAGGTCCTTTCCCTAAAAGAGTCGTACTCTTCAGTCCGCATCCGGATGACGATGTTATTTCCATGGGAGGAACGTTTATTCGCCTGGTAGATCAGGGACATGAGGTACATGTAGCCTATCAGACTTCCGGCAATATTGCCGTTTTTGATGACGCAGCCATTCGTTTCATTGATTTTGCACTGGACTTTAGTAAAGAGTTTGGACAGGATCAGGAAAAAGTGGAAAGGCTGTATCGGGAAAGTCGTGAGTATCTCGCCAATAAAAAACCGGGACAACCCGATTCACAGGATATTAAACACATCAAAGGACTCATCAGACGTGGAGAAGCAAAATCCGGATGCCGTTATTGTGGAATTCCCGACGAAAATGCACATTTCCTCGACATGCCTTTCTACGAAACAGGAACAGTAAAAAAGAAACCTCTGGGAGAAGAAGATATTCAGATTATTGTAGATCTCTTGCAGGAAATCAAACCCCATCAGATCTATGCTGCCGGAGACTTGTCTGACCCTCACGGAACTCACCGGGTTTGTCTCGACGCTATTTTCCAGGCTATTGACCGCCTCAAAGACGAAGAATGGATGAAGGATTGCTGGGTATGGCTTTATCGTGGTGCCTGGCAGGAATGGGGCGTGGAAGAAATTGAAATGGCTGTACCAATCAGCCCCATTGAATTGAGACGAAAAAGAGAAGCGATTTTTAAACATCAGTCTCAGAAAGATAGCGCCCTGTTTCCAGGTAGTGATCCACGTGAATTCTGGCAACGCGCAGAAGACCGTAATAAGGGTACCGCAAGGATTTATGATTCTTTGGGATTACCGGAATATGAGGCCATTGAGGCCTTTGTTAGATATCGGTTTTAAAAAACCGAACGTTTTGTCCATTGTAGAGACGCGATTAATTTCCCTGTAGAGACGCGATTAATCGCGTCTCTACAGCAATAAATAAAAATATGGATTCAAGAACCACCGAACAACCTTCCCATTACGACCGACTGGAACAAATGACAACCGCCGATTTACTGGCCAATATGAACCGTGAAGACAAACACGTGCCAGAGGTAATTGGAGAAATTTTACCCCAAATTGAAGCCGTTATTGATGCTGTTTATGCAAAAATGAAGGAAGGAGGGCGATTGTTTTACATGGGAAGTGGAACCAGCGGCAGACTGGGTGTAGTTGATGCATCAGAGTGCCCGCCTACCTATGGCGTTCCTCACGGCTGGGTTATTGGATTGATTGCGGGTGGTGACACTGCCATTTTAAAGGCAGTAGAATTTGCCGAAGATAGTACAACTCAGGGATGGATTGACCTGCAAAAACACAAAGCCAACGAGCAGGATTTTGTCATTGGAATAACTGCCAGTGGTACAACGCCTTATGTCCTGGGTGCTGTCGAAGTCTGCCGAAAACACGGTATCCAGACCGCAGGAATTACGTGTAATGCCAATGCTCCTCTATCCCAAAAGGTAGATTTTCCTATTGAAGCGGTAGTTGGACCCGAGTTTGTCACAGGCAGTACCCGTATGAAAGCCGGAACAGCACAGAAGCTGATTCTCAATATGATTTCCACCTCCGTCATGATCAAACTGGGACGGGTAAAAGGCAATAAAATGGTAGATATGCATCTGGCCAATAATAAACTGGTGGACAGAGGGACACGGATGGTGATGGACGAAACAAATCTGGAATATGAAGAA
>JAGQVA010000519.1 GCA_020438265.1 Bacteroidota bacterium | reverse complement strand
CAGTAATGATAGCGGTGAGGATTGGTAAGATCACCGACGGTTTCACCAAAATTACGCCTGCTAATCGCTGCACCTCCCTCTCCTGAAACCATAGGAATAACCATGGCAAACCGCTGATCCTGAGCAGCAGCCCAGAGAACAGCTTTCCCCAGCCGTGAAACCCCGGAAAGGGCAATTTTTTCCCCATCTACTGAAGAATCTGTCTGCAAATAATCCATCACCCGGCTAAGACCCCAACTCCAGGCTCCGATAGAACCCCAGGGATGAGAACTATCCTGATTCTCAAACATTGAACGGATTCCATATTTTCCATCATGATCAAAATCAGGTTCTATATCCCCATAATATACCGTGGCAATTCCATAACCATGTTCAATAAAATGTTTGGGATCGATATCTTTGAGCAATCGAGCGTCCCTATCAGGAATCGGCGCTTTTAGTGAGACACTCCAGGCCATTCCTTCGTCAACTCCGGGCTCATCATAATGAAGGAAATTAGGCGTAAAACTAATGTGTACCAGGATTGGAACGGGACCCTCTGCCTTAGCTGGTACATTGAGCATCACGCGAATGGGATGTACTTCGGGGAAATCGGGGAAGCGAATCCGTACCTGTGTTCTGCGGGAAAGTCCTCCCATTCCGATAGCATCTTTTTCCCAAACTTCATTGACAATCTGGATCGAGCCGGAAGGTGTCTGGCCGTGTTGGTTTGCCTCAAATAACTTCATGATTTCCGGGCGGCGAACTTTCTCCCATTTGGAAGCGGATTTGATGAGTTTGCCCTTTTGGGTGCCAAGGACATCTGGCAAAACGTATTCGCGGACCATTGCTTCATCACGATTCGTAGGAGGAAGCTGGTCCCATTTCCTCTCGTATTTCCAGGCTTTATAGCGGTTGAGCACTTTTGTTCCATTATAATTATACCAGGCATATCCTGCTCGCCTTTCCTGTTCAATGTCAGCCATGTTGTATTTGATCACCCCGTCACGCCCGGCAAATATGGGTTTATTGGTGCCAATTTGATAGAACCTTGCCCATAATGGCGGAGCAGAATCATTAGGTTTGACTACCCGATCTTCACTCGTTCTGATTAATTCCAATCCATGAATCTGTACCTCTTTATACCATTGCACACCCGCCTCAATCGCTGTAATTACTTCCGAAGAAGGTTTTCGGATGCTCATCAAAAATTCCAGTACAGCCGCACTTTCCCCGCCTGAAATCGCAACGGGTTCAAAAGCCCGGGCAGGTTTGGGTTCCAGCGTTTCGGGATCGTATTGCTGTGCCCAGGCAGTAAGTTTTCCGTTGGTTTTGATCTGGGTTTTGAGAATGAATTGGAGCCCTTTATCATAGGAAACTAGTACGCGTTCCTTGTTTTTTGGGTCGATAAATGAAAAATCAGAAGAACTCAATACTTCAGTCAGAAAAGTCATTAAATCGGGAATAACATCGTCGTTATAGGTAGCATAATGGGAATAATTACTTTTGCGGTGAGGATAGGTTTGTGGCCAACCGCCTGATTCGAGTTGAGCATTCAGAATGAAGTTTAGACCGCCCATCAAAGCAGTCAAATATCGATCCTCTTCAGCAGCTTTGTACGCTCTTGCCAGAAAACGAATTTCATTTACCGTTGCTTTCACCAAAGCAGCTTTCATTCCCCACGGACCAGCTTTGGTGGAATCTCCTGTAAAAGGTTCCCTTACCGTATTCATCAGCGGCCAACCAGTTCCATTATCCTGCCAGGAAAGAATGTTTTCCGCCATTTGCCGTCCTTCTTCTGAACGATACCAGGAGGGCACTTTTTTGCTGATTTCTTTTTCCCACCAGTCCAGATTTAGATCCTGGTTTTGGGGGATAGAAACGATTAAATGTGATTGCGTTTTTTTGCTCTTTTTTTCTGTAGTTGAGGAAGGATAAATGCCGGTGACATAAATACTTGCAGATAGACTTCCATAAAAAAGGAGGAAGAGCACGAGGGGGAGAAGGACTTTTTTAGGCATTTTAAAATGATTTTCATCCAGCTCTTCCCCCTCATTATTTTGAATTTAGAGGGAGAAGAATCGAATGAATCGGGTGAAATTATTCTTTGACGATTTTCTTTAAAGCAGTTCCTTTGGTTGTCTCCACTAATATAAAATACACGCCTGAAGACAAGTCTTCTGTGGAAAACGTGAGTTCGCCTAAACCCTGGTTTTCATAAGTCGCCAGAACTTTTCCTGTAAGATCGTGCAATCTCGCATGGGTAATCCGCATGGCTTCCAAATTGGAAGTGAGGGTAACCTCTGTTTTCACAGGATTGGGAGAAACGGTAATTAAAGCGCTGAGCGAACCAGAGGGTTCTTCAATTCCATTGCTGTTATTTTCTGGAAATGTTACCTCGTAGATATTCTGCCCGCTATACTCAAGGATATACATGATATTTCCGACGATAACCGCATCAATGGGCCCTTCAAATCCTTCTGCAATCCGGGTAACTTTTGTCGTGTAGTTGTCCTGAGTTTTTGTTAGTTCAAGGAATAATAAGTCTTCACCCGGATCAAGAAAAGGCTGATACTTTTTCTGAAAACTGGCATTATAACTCATGGCAAATCCTCCTCCTGTGTAATCGCCGCCGAATTGTTGTTCTGTATCGAAAGTTAATGCAACAGGAGAGCTATGCGGGGTAAAAGTTCCCATAGGCCTGCCAATCGAATTAGCGTCTTTAATCACTCCATCCACGGAATCGCGGATAATATCTGCATCTGGTCCGGTATTGATTACAGGCTCAGTGAATGTAATTCCTGCTGGTGGTGCCGGGAAGGTTGGATCATTATAAAAGGTTGATTCCATATTGATTCCCGCAACCAGAAGATTGTCAGATCCCGGAGGATTAAAATTGGGATATTGCTGGGGATTATGATGTGTACCTATTTTCCATGGAAATCCATAATGGTGCCCTTCCCGAAGCCAGTTCAGTTCTTCTTCATTATCACGGGTATCGCTATTTTCTACTCCGAATAAATCCCCATTGGGTGCATATTCCATGTCAAAGGTATTGCGAGTTCCGTCAGCATATAGAAACCCATTGGAAGCAAGATAAGTCTCATCATTTGCCAGGAAAACATCTTGTGTATCCACCGGAATTTTGAGAATGGCGGAAGTGATAGGCATTTCGCGCAAACCATCATTTTTGGCTTCCTCCGCATGGTCAGTTCTTGAGCCTGAATTAACATAGACATATTGTCCGTCTTTCGATTCAATAATTGCACTGAATTTATGATCTCGATTTCCCGAGTGCTGATACGCCTGGGTTTCAGCGAGTAATGACCAGGTATATCCTCCAGCCCCATCCGGAACCCCTTTGGCTACTTTTCCGATATTATAACCGCCCTCATTTTTCGCTTCTGCCACATAAAAATTTCCAGTTGCACCAATTTCCAGCCCAAAGGTTTCATTCAGTCCATGATCTGAAGAGGTAAAAACCAGATTAACCTGTTTGGTTGAAGGATTCACCTGGAAAATTTGTCCCTGATCATTCATGATAAAAATCTCATTCGTAACGGGATGTTTGTCAATCCGCACAAAATTGGGCGAAGTTCCAAGAAGTTTGGTGATCGTTATATCATTGACAAGCGCGACAGGTTGCGCGATGAGGGGAGATGTCCCTAAAAAAATAACGACCAGTCCTAAAAGCCTGGCTTTTGGGATTAGCTGTAGTGCAATTTGAAGAATAGGTATAATTGATTTCATGTTATCAAAAATAGCTATTCAGGGATGTTTTGGCTATTCCGTTTTTGCTTTATAGGGTGCAATTTTTTCTAACTTATCTGATAACCTCAAGAATCTCCGCTCCAATCCCTGTCTTCATCAATAAGGTAGCAATCACCAACAATAAAATATACCATCCTAAACCTCCCAGACTTACCGGATGCATCTTCTTCAGTCGATAACGATCATACACCAGCAAAGACAGAAGAAGCAGAATGGGTATGGCCACAGAATACAGACTTCCACTCAGTCCCGGATTATTTCCAATCTGTAAGAATTCAAATTTACCAATTCTTACCAGCGCTGGTGGTGCGAGCATGACAGAACTAACCAGCATATATCTTTTGTGAAAAGGGAAACGGTGTCTGTTTCGATAACCCAGCCAGGCTAAAACACCAAACGAAACCAAAAGCAAAATATCTCCCCAGATCAGCATGCTTTCTTTTAATTGAAATGCGATACTTTCCGGAGTTTTCTCAACCGTTTGATCAAAATATGTTTGAATGCGATGATATACTACCCAAAGTCCTGAAAAGGTGATAATGGGAGTCAGATAGCTAAATATGACTCCCAATTTCCTGTGAAGGTGAATGCGTTTGGTTTGCGCCCAAAAGGATTGCAAAACAATAATTACAAACCAAAGCGTGGAGGCAATTCCATGAATGGTGAGATATCCAGGAAGCGGTTCCTCATAATTTATTGGTCTCAGAAAAAACGAAGGTGCAAATCCAATAAAAATAATGACGAGCAAAAGGATATTTACTGTAAAAAAATACCTGTCTTTGCGCATAAATATTAAAAATTGGATAGTCCGGTTTGTGTAGCCCAGACTTCCCACGCTTCTACCATTTTTTGTAATTTTTCGGGATGTTCTTCCGCAAGGTTTTGG
>JAGQVA010000050.1 GCA_020438265.1 Bacteroidota bacterium | reverse complement strand
TCATTTTCTACCCACGTTTGAGACCTGACGGTCTCTGACCTGGCCTCTAAACTTACGTTTCTACCCTTGATTCGCATAAGTAGTATTGCAAAATTTTTATAAAAAAATCAGAGGTCAGAAATCAGATATCAGAGGTCAGAAGTCCTTTTTTCTTTTGATATCTGAAATCTGACCTCTGACTTTTTAGTATTTTTTTCTGCTTCATTACTTATCAGGGAGTATTGGCAACTTCTGCCTCTTCGAGAATATAATTCATTTCCAGTTCCCGGGCATTAAGCCTTAAGGTTCCCACAAAGGTAACAACCTGATCCTGTTTGAATTTTTCTTTCCGCTTTTGAAGATTCAGCTCAATAATAGACTCGGGACCTGCCCCCCCGCAAAAGAAACATGAACTGAAGGGAAAAGCAGATAAAACGTAGGTATTGGTACTCGCATCAGAGGGGAGTATATACCCGGTAATCATAATTTGTTTACCATCCAGTGCCTGGATTTCTTCTGAGAAATTGGGTTTCCCGTACCATAGATTCTGATCCTGATTCTGGATATAATCATACGTAACATTGGCGAGGGTTTCCCAATTGACTTTGGTTTGGCCCCAAAGAGAGTTCATCCCTGAAATAATAATGAATAATACGATATAGATAATTCTAACCATTAGCCAGTTCTTTAGAAAGAGGAATAAAATAAGCCTGAAGTCCTGGTATCAATGCTGCTCCTATTCCTATTAAAAGTGTAAAACCAAACAGAGAAAGTTCTTCCAGCATAAATCTTACCCCCGAAAAATCGAAATTATAATCTGCTTCCATCACCGTTCCCAGGAAAAACAGCCCGGATCGACTGAGCAAAATTCCCAGGATAAAACCTAATACAGCCAGGAGAATTCCTTCCAGCATGATAAACGAAAAAAGTTTAAAGGGTGATGCGCCCATCGCTCTTAACATCGCCATATCGTATCTTCGGGTTTTCAGACTGCTATACAAAGATACAAAAACGCTGATTCCCGAAATAATCATGATCACCCAGGCCAGAATTTTCAGCGTATCAATTCCTACTGCAAAAAGCCCAAAGAGGCGATTTATTTCAATGGCCGGAAGGGCCGCCTGCATGGAAGACTGGTCATTGATACTTCGGGCCACCATCATTCCCATGGCAGGATTGCGTGCTTTGATCAGTACGGCGGTGATTTCGCGATCTTCTTCAACTGAGTCTGATTCAGCATGATGATCTTCGGCATGTTCGTGAATTTCCCAGACGCTATTCAGCCCGGTCAGAATAAGCTGATCCACAACGGTTCCTGTTGGCTGGAGAATTCCCACAACTTTATAGTTTTTTTCTTTGTGGACGCTTACTTCTCCCACCAAACCATGTGCCCCCTGAAATTCATCTCCCAAACCGAGATTGAGTCTTTGGGCAGCGATAGCACCCAGGGTAACTTCAAAACTGTTTTCCCAAAGTTTTCCTTCGGCCAGCCGGGCTTCATAATGCCCGGGATATAAATGATTGGTTCCCAAAATTCGATAGCCTTTATAATTGTCTCCATAGGAGAGAGGAATCCATTTTTCTACCACTGGATTGGTTACCCATTTTTGTACTTCCTGAAGAGAAATATTCCCTGTGGGATTGTCAATATGATAGACACTGGCCAGGATCAATTGGAGCGGACTTCCTTTCGCCCCAATGACCATATTGATTCCGGAGATGTTTTTGTTAAAGTTTTTCTCCAGTTGGCGGTTCATCTGCAAAAGCATGGAAATGACACTCACTCCCATCATAATGAGCAACAGACTTAAAAAAGTCTGCCAGGGTCTGGCCATGATGTTTTTCCAACTGAAAGTAAAAATATTCATGAGAGTATAATCTGGTTGTCAATTTGCTCTTTGAGGCGATTATCATGTGTTACAATGACCAGGGCTGCCTGGGCTTCTCTGGCGTGTTCTGTAAGCAAATGAATGACTTCTGTACAATTGGTATCATCCAGAGCCGAGGTGGGCTCATCAGCAAGTAAAAGGGCGGGAGAATTGACAACAGCTCTGGCAATGGCAGCTCTTTGTTTTTCACCCTGACTGAGTTGGCTGGGTTTATTATTGAGTTTATGGCCAATATTCAGGCGGTCAAGAAGCTGAAAGATCAACTGGTTATTCTGCTGTTTCTGAGCCAGATACTGAGCCATCTGGAGATTTTCCTTGAGCGAAAGGCCATATAAAAAATGCGCTTGCTGAAAAATGAGCCCAATTTGACTTCCCCGAAAATGATCCAATTGAACGGAATTCAAGTCAGTTGTAACGGTATTTCCAATCGTTATTTTCCCTGTTGCAGGGCGAAGAATCCCCGCCAGAAGATGTAAAAGAGTGGTTTTTCCTACCCCTGAATTTCCCAGAACCAAAAGTGCTTCACCAGAACGGCAATGAAGATCAGGGAAGTAAATCGGCGATCCGCCGGGATAAGAAAAACTTAATGATTCACTTTTTAGCATAACCTCAAACTTAGCCAAAACCAAAGGGAAAAAAAATTAATGCAACAGTGTTGCATTTAAAAGTTAAACTTCTAACTTTGCATCATGTTTTTCACCCCCAGAAATTCTGACGAAAGCACCAATACGCGCCTATCCGATTATTTGGGTATGATTAGTGCGATTATTTGCCTGATTCACTGTTTGGTTGGGCCTGTGTTGGTGGGCATCGGTGCTGCTCATTCTGACCATATACATGAAGAAGCCTCTGGTTTTTGGGCTAATCATGAATTATTTGATATTACCTTTTTGCTAATAGGACTTATTGCCGTTTATTTTTCCGCGTCTCACACCCATGAGCGTTGGATGAAAGTTTTGCTTTGGATGTCTTATGTGTTTTTGGCAGCAACACTTCTCATGGGAAGTTTTTCGGTTTTATTCCAGTATTTGTCCTATGGAGCAGCCCTGATTCTTATTTTTGCCCATTTTGTAAAATTGAAGCAGGAATTGGCTGTGGCCAGGGGATCGATTCTGTAGAGACGCGATTAATCGCGTCTCTACAGGATTAATCACGTCCCTACAGAATTAATCCCAATTTCTCCCGAATCCACTTCTTCTCCGCCGTAGGATTGGTTTGTTCTACCAGATCCAGGATATGCATTGCCTGCTGTTCAAATTCTTCACTGGAAATGATTCCCTTTTTATCTTTTAATAAAATCAATCTTCGGGTAATTTTTAGAAAATTCAGCATACTCTGCCGATTGGAGGTTGCAATTTTCTTATTTCTCCTCAGAAAAATGATAAATGCATCCAAATGATAAAGGGTTGTATTGGTATCAGCAGTTTCGTAAAAAATTTTTAGCAAAAGTGCCCGGGCACTAATCTGGATATAAGGATCGGTAAATTTTACGGTTTGGAGGAGTTTGATCGCTTCGGATTTTTTTTCCATTGAAACCAGGTAATTGGCATAATTATAATTGTAAATACTATCCTGATGCTCTGAATAGATGAGCTGGCCATATTTTTCGAGGAAGTTTTTGACCCAGTCAAATTTTTTCAACCGTAAGCCCAGCGTAACGATATTTTTGAAATCTGTTGGGGAAATATGCCCATCGGTGAGAATAATCTGGTTGTCCAACTGCTGCTCATATAAAGAAAATAAATCGGAGAGAAACTCTTCCTGTCCACGGTTAATCTTGCGAATACAATAATTCTGAGCCTGTTTAAACATTCCCCTGGATTCGTGATGCTCAAACTTTTGATAATGGGTTTTTAGTAATTCAGTCAGATTATAAAAACAGGACAGTTCTTCGGGCTGTAAAAGCATTTGTAAAATCTGAAAATAAATCGCGATCAAAGGAGAAGAACTGACATAAAAATCATCCTGATTAAGCAGGTTCACCAGCTCCTGTGTCATACGAATTTGATACCCCGGCTTGAGAATTGCCTGCCGATTGAGCATTTCGCAGGTTTCCTTGAGTTTGATGGATAAAAAATAAAGATCCAGGTTATCGACTTTATCCTGCAGGCTGGGATCGTATTTTCGTAAAAACTCCTGCCCGAAAAAAACGTTTTTTTCTGCTTCAAGGCGGTATCTGGCAAAATATTTTCCTGCGTTTATGTTCTCGTCGCTTTCCAGGGTTTTTACCAGCGTTTTTACTTCTGACTCGAAAACCCGGGGGTTATTTCTGGCTCTTAATTCGGATAACAAATACAACTGGGTTTGATGAGGATCTGATTCCAAAGCAAGCGTAGCCAAAAACTGTTTGAATAACATGAATAAAGCAGAGGTTTCCAGCCGTAGTTTTTGCTCCTGAAATGTTTCTTTAGGAAAGAGCTTCATGAAAATATTTTCCCTGTCCAACTCTTTTCCTTCGTATTGCGGAGCATGGGGAATGAGCAGATCCAGCAATTCCAATACCCTGGGATTTTTATTGTAAAAAGGCGAACTTACAAAGGCATGAAACCGCTGCAATTCTTTATGGGTCAATGTTTTTAATGAGGAAATAAGGCGTGTTTTGTACATATTTTTTGGAAAGAGAAGCTGATATTTGGCTCAAATTAAAGCATGTTTTGCGATTATTATATGATAAAATAAATCCCAATAGGCTGAAAGTTAGGGTTTTATATATTTTTATATGTTGGTTTTCTATTATTTTTTAAAATAACTGTCTTTTGATGACTGAAAATCAGGACGGATATTTGAATCAAAACAGGTAAAACAAATGAGGTTTGTTACCTATATCAATACAGTTGTTATCTGGGCTACAATCCTCTTTGTAGCACCAACCATGAAGGCACAATCCACAATTAAAGGGAAAACTCTCGCTGGGGGAATCATAGAAGGAGAGCAAACATGGACCCTGGCTGAGAGCCCTTTTGTGGTAAACAAAGACATTCATATTCTTCCGGGTGCAAAACTGAATATTGAGCAGGGAGTGATTATTGGCGTGGCCAAAGATCTTCACTTTTATGTGGAAGGAGATTTGGATATCCAGGGATCTGTGGAAGAGCCTGTTTTATTCACATCAGTATATTCGTCTATGTTTCCTGGTTCCGATACCAATCAATGGGGAGGAATTGTGGTATATGGTGATAAAGCCAATCTCAGTGCTCAGTTTATGGTTGGGTTTCTTGCACGGCATGTTTTTCAATTTGAAGTGCCAACTACTGGAAAAGTAAAGATTTCTCACTCTTACCTACGAGCCAACGAATCTGCCTTTGAATTTGTCAGAACCGGGGCAGATTTTATCATTTCCAATAACCAGATTATTGGAAATGATGTTGGTTTTCTGTTTCATTCTCCCATTCCTGAAAAGCGTGTTTACAATAATCAAATCGAAAAAAATCAGACCGCAGATCTTGTAAATCTGAGCGGCAAACCTATCAATTTGAGCGAAAATTGCTGGAGCAAAACCGTAGCAGAAAAAGCGCAAAATAGCCGATTCGGTGGGTATCCTGGTGCTTTGGGAGCCCATATTTCCATTATACCTGTTCATCAATCCTGTCAACCGGTTTCTGATTTATTTCTGATCAGTGGCGGAGATATTACCGTAGTTTTGGATGATGATCTGGTGGGCACACCGATTGAATTAAATCAGAGTCCGGAGATAAGCGTTTATCCCAATCCAGCTACCAATCATTTCAAAATCCAGTATGGAGAACTGTTCCCGGAAAATCTCACCGTTGTGAATTCACTTGGGCAAATCATTTTGTTCAAATCAGGGCTTTCAATGGAGGAAACCGAGGTTTCCGTTGAGACCTGGCCAGCCGGAATATATTACCTTCATCTCAAAACCCGATCAGGAGTCATACAAACCCGGGTAGTTGTCATGAAAAATTGGTAAATTGGGCGATTATTTTTAATAAAACCCAATTGGACCAAAGATGAATGTATTGTTGCGAGCGTTTGTATTTTTTCTGCTAATAATCATCTCTCTTTTTGAGCGGGTTCATGCTCAGATTACCTGTGAAGAAGGAAGATATCAACAGGTGGTTTTTAGTGAGTTTGTCCGGACTAATGGTGTATTATTCGGTGAAAATATTCAGCCAACCACAGCTGATCCCAATAATACCCAAAAACTGTATTTTGACTTTTTTGAACCCAAGGATGATAGCCTGGAAGCCCGTCCACTCATTATTCTTGCTTTTGGAGGTTCGTTTGTTTTTGGCAGCAGACAAAGCCCTGATATCATTGATTTGTGTAAGAGATTTGCGCAAATGGGTTATGTGACGGCGTCGATTGACTACCGCCTTACTCCTGATTTAATTTTTAATCCTTCAACCAAACTGGCTTATGAGGCAGTATTGAAAGGAACCCATGATATGCGTGCGGCAGTGCGCTTTTTTTATCAGGATGCGCTCAATAGCAATCAATTCAGGGTGGATACTTCAAAGATTTTTATAGGAGGGGTTTCAGCCGGAGCTGTGGCTGCGGTTCATTTGGCTTATCTGGATTCGGTAAACGAAGTTCCTGCCCTGATTGCGGGCGATTTACCAAATGTAGGCGGACTGGAAGGGTTGAGCGGAAATTTGGGGTATTCTTCTGATGTCGCAGGGGTAATCAATCTGGCAGGAGGAATTCTGGATACGGCATGGATTGACTCGGGAAATGTCCCGATTGTAAGTGCTCATGGGACGGAAGACGATGTGATTCCTTATGGAGCAGGAACCATTTCTATTCTCAATTTAAGTGTGCCATTCCACGGAAGTGCTTCTATAAAAGTCAGAATGGATTCTCTGGGAATCACCAATGACCTCTACTCATTTGCGGGAGCCGGGCATGTTCCTTTTTCTCAACCACCCGGAGATTCTGCTTTTAGAGATACTGCTTTTCAATTTGTCAGGGATTTTCTGATCGATATGGTTTGCGATCCTGTCAATGCTTCAGTTGATAAACCCCTTATTTCTTCTTTGCGTATGTACCCCAACCCAATGCGGGAATCCGTGATGCTGGAACTTCCTTCCCCCCATTTATTTGAATTAACTTTTACAGATTTGAGCGGAAGAGAAGTAAATACCAGAGTTGAATATCAGGCAAACGGAATTCGTCTGTGGAAGGGCAGTCTCGAATCAGGGTTATATTTGGTGCGAGTCAAACACAAACAAAACGGAAGTCTGTATATAGGTAAATTAGTCGTTGAATAATCAGATTAGAGAGATGGAAAATCAAAACAGAGGAAAAAGAGTTGTTGTCGGGCTATCAGGTGGTGTGGATTCAAGTGTTGCTGCGTTTTTGTTGAAAGAACAGGGATATGAAGTGATCGGCATGTTTATGAAAAACTGGCATGATGACTCTGTCACAATCAGTGATGAATGCCCCTGGCTGGAAGATAGCAATGACGCGCTGAATGTTGCGGAAGCTTTGGGAATTCCTTTTCAGACAGTTGATTTAAGTAAAGAATATAAAGCCCGGATTGTGGATTATATGTTTGCGGAGTATGAAAATGGTCGTACACCCAATCCGGATGTTTTGTGTAACCGGGAAATCAAATTTGATATTTTCCTGGAAATGGCTTTAAAATTAAAGGCTGATTATGTAGCTACCGGACATTATTGTCAAAAGGGAATAGAGGAGAAGGATGGGAAAACCTGTTATCAATTGCTTGCCGGAGCTGATAAAAATAAAGATCAGAGCTATTTTCTGTGCCAGTTGACCCAGGAGCAGCTTTCGTATGCCTTATTTCCCATCGGTCATTTGCAAAAATCGGAGGTGAGGGAAATTGCCAACAGGGAAGGGCTGATAACCGCAGAAAAAAAGGATTCGCAAGGTCTTTGTTTTGTAGGGAAGGTGCGTCTGCCTGAGTTTTTACAACAGCAACTCAAGCCTAAAAAAGGAGAAATTATTGAAATTCCGGCTTCCTCGCCTGTTTACCAAACGTCAGTACCAGCGGGAGGAATGGAAGAGAAAAAAGCGGATCGTTTACACAGGTTAAGTGCTCCTTTTCAATATCTGCCTTCCGATGGGGAAGTGGTGGGCACGCATCAGGGAGCGCATTATTTTACCATCGGGCAAAGGAAAGGGCTTAACGTTGGAGGAAAACCCGAACCGCTTTTTGTGATCGATACCGATACAAATCAAAATGTGATTTATGTGGGAATGGGGGATCACCACCCCGGTTTAAATCGTCAGGGTTTATTTATTCCCGAATCAGATATTCATTGGATAAGGCCGGATTATGTATTACATTTAGGCGAAAGTTTGGAGGTATCGGCCCGAATTCGCTATCGTCAACCTCTGCAAAAGGCTACTCTCTACCGTGAATCCGACGGTCTTTACATCATTTTTGAGGAATTGCAGCGCGGAATTACTCCCGGACAGTTTGCGGCCTGGTATGTAAATGACGAATTATTGGGATCTGGTGTTATTTCATGAGTATGAAATTGCTAAAAAAGCTAGGTATTGGGTTGGGAATAGTGATACTCTCAATCCTTGTAATTATTATTTCTGCAGGGGTATTTTTACACGAAAGTAGACCTGAAGGGCAAGCGGGTGCGAAAGCGGACGAATTGGCTTCCCAGATGATGGAAGCGGTGGATTGTGCAGCGTGGGATACGTTGGAGGTGATTAGCTGGAATTTTGGCGGTAGAAACCAGCACTTGTGGGATAAAAACCGACACCTGGATAGATTAATTTATGGAGAATATGAAGTGCTCATAGACTTGAATTCTCGATGGGGTATTGTTAAAAAAAATGGTCAAAGGGTTGAAGACTCAAAAGCCCGGAAAATGTTGGACAAAGCCTGGGCTTCCTGGGCCAATGATTCCTTTTGGTTGAATCCGGTCTGCAAAGCCTTTGATGAAGGCACAGATCGTTATCTGGTGGATATCGAAGGAGAAGAAAGTGCCGTGATGGTATCCTATCGGTCCGGGGGAGTTACTCCCGGAGACTCGTATTTGTGGATTTTAGATAAAAACTTCCGACCCAAAAAATGGAAGATGTGGGTAAAAATTATTCCCATTGGTGGAGTAGCATCTACCTGGGAAAACTGGCAAACCCTGTATAATGGGGCACAAGTTGCTAGCACTCACGCTATGTCATTTGGAGATTTTCAGCTGGAGTTAACTCAGATTAACGCTGGTACCGCAGAAAAGATGTACTCGGACGGGGACCCTTTTCAGGAACTGGTGGGGAATCAGTAAGTTTTAACTTCAGTTAATGATTGTTTTATAAACCCTGGCGAACTTAGGGTTGGTTTAGTTTTTTATATCTAACTACATGCGTTATTCATTCTTACTACTAATCTGTTTTTTTCTCTCCTTGCATTGCTGTTGTTTGGGTCAGGTTGCAGACCTTTTTTCAGATAAGCTTAAAACCGGCGCTGTCCTTAGCTTAAAAAAACCTTTAGTTGTCAAGCCTAACCAATATGAGGCTTCCATTGTAAAAGTTCATTCTACGACTCCTCCTTATTTTATGGGAACAGTCACGTTTATGTGCCGTTCTGATCAGAAAACACAGATTTTTCCTGAAGGTTCTGATTTTGAGATTTTAGAGGTGGAAGAAAAAGTCAATGAAAGTCGAGTACTGAACAAACAGGAGTTGGCTGTGAGTCTTAGCGGCTCAAAACAAGAGCGAATCAATTTTTCTATTTTGGTTAATCAGCGATTTGATGAGTTTCTCAAAACTGAAGACATACGGATGGAAAACCTGAAAACAGCATTTTTCCAATACTTTGAATTGAAGGAACCTTCAGGTATTACAAAAACCGAAACTGCTGATCCCTGAAAAAGTTTTTATTTCCAGGCGAGTGCGGCTCCGACAATGCCGGCTTCATTGAGTAATGTTGCCGGTACAATTTTAACCGGTGGGGTCAGGTGATCTTTAAACTTATCAAATTTTTTACTGGCTCCACCTCCCAAAATAAAAAGGTCCGGATAAAACAATCTGTAAACATGATTGAGGTATTCGTCGAATCTGTGGGCCCACTCTTTCCAGGACAGATTTTCTCTTTTTCGAATAGAATCAGCCGCATAATGTTCTGCAATACCACCTTTAAATCGCAGGTGCCCAAGTTCTGTATTGGAAACCAGTTTGCCATCAACAATCAGGGCGCTGCCGATCCCGGTTCCAATAGTCAATAACATAATTTTTCCTTTTATCCCTTTACCTGCTCCAAAATTAGCTTCAGCAAGACCTGCTGCGTCAGCATCGTTGAGCACTTTTACCTTACAACCAGTGGTTTTGGAAAAGAGTTTTTCTGCATTTTCATCTACCCATTTTTTATCAATATTGGCAGCGGTTACAGCTATTCCTTTATGAATGGCAGCTGGGAATCCACAACCAATTTTCCCTCTCCATTTAAAATACTCTGCCATTTCAGCAATGCTTTTTGCTACTGCTTTTGGAGTTGCCGGATGAGGGGTCGGGATTCTGTGTCTCAGGGTTACCAATCCTCCCTTTTTTATATCTACAACTGCGCCTTTTATTCCAGACGCACCAACGTCAATACCTAATATGTCCACTTTGGTCGATTTTTTAAAATCTGAAAAATAAAGTAAAATCAGCAGAAAACATTGAGGGAATGGTGATAATCACTTTTTATTTAAAAAATTACCTTCAATGCCTGACTCCTGACAAATATTAATGAGTTCTCTCCGAAACTTATATGGAATCAGCCGCTCCATTTTTTTGAGTTGTTGATTCAACAAACGGTCAATACGTTTTCTTTCTGATTCATTTGGAGCAATTGTCAAATCCCTTTCCAGAGCAGAAATTTGCTGCAGGATTTGTTCAATTGAAGATATATATTTATCAGGTTTCATCCTTGTAAATATAAGGAATATACCTGAAAATCTTGAATGCTGATTCGGGTAACAAAGAAAATGTTTTCTCGTCAAATCCCGGATTTTATTCCCTTGTCAGTAGTTTAAAAGCTATTTCATTACCCATACCCATGTTATTCCCCAGCCGTATAATCAGTACTGCCATGGGTTCCAGCATACGGGCACTACTCAAAGGACCACAGTCAACAGGTTCAAAGCCAGTGGCTTCAATTACTTTTGCAACTGCTGCTTTTGCCTGGGCATTATCTCCACAGAAAAACATGCTACCATCATTAGGACCAAAATAGGGGCCATTGGCAATATGATTGGAAAAAGCAGTATTAAAGGCTTTTACGACTTTTGCCTCAGGGATCATTTTCGCAATTTGTTCTGCCGCAGAAGTTGTATGGCCGATTGCCAGCTCCGGATATTCTCCAAAGATGACGGGATTGGTACAGTCAACGACAATTTTTCCATTAAAAGAATCTGAGTTTCTCAATACTTCTTCAATGGATTTATAAGGCACTGCGAGGAATACAATTTCTCCAAAATGAACCGCATTTGCAATGGTACCGCCATCGGCATTATGCTCCATTTCACCGGCTGCCTGATTTGCTTTTGCTACGGACCGTGAGCCAAACATGACTCTGAATCCTTTCTTGGTAAGGGCCTTTCCTAAGGCTATACCAATATTTCCCGTTCCGATTATACCTAGTTTCATGAGGGTAGTTATAGCTTGGTAGTTAAACGTTAGATGTGTATTTATGTAATATTTTTTTCCTTTTGCTTAATCGGATGAGCAATGCCGACTCTTCTCTTTACATATTGGTTTGATTCCATTTCATTAGTAATAAAATCAGCAACATCTTCGACGGAAACCTCATTCCTGGCAGGGGAAGGATAATAATCCGCTGTTGTCAGGTATTTCCCCGTTCTTCTTCCATTTCTCATAAATGCTGGCGCAACCAATGTCCAATCCAGGGATGAATTTTTCAGGGTTTCATATACCCTTAAGTGATCCAGCGAGAGATTCAGCAGATTGGGAGGAAAACTCAGACTATCCATAATCAGGAGGTTTTCATTTTCCTGTAATATTCCTGCTCCGGTAATCGTAATCAGGCGTTTTTTACCGGTTTTTTCCATCACTGAAACAATATTGTTTATTCCTGTGGAAAGCAGGGTAATGGGGCCGCTAAATTTACGGATACCAATGACTGATAGAACAACATCGTGATCCTGCATGGCAGCTTCAATCAATGCAGGGTATAATATATCCCCTTGAAAAAGGGTAAGTGAGGGGGATTGGAGAGGAAAATCGCTGATGTTCCTCGCAAATGCGGTTACCTCGTGCCCTTTTTCAAGCGAATACTCAACGAGGTATCTTCCTACCCTTCCAGTAGCTCCTATAACCAGAATTTTCATGTAGAGATCTTTCCTATAGTTTTTCCTTTTTGTAAATAATCCACCAAATAAGCAAAAACAACCTATAAAACCAATTAATCGATCCTCTCCAGTAATGACTCAAGGTTGACATGCTCTTTAAAAAGCTCAATGGCTTTTTTGACTTTCCAGGGAGTGCGTGTATTTATTTTTACTTCAATTTGGCTAATTTTTTTTACCACTTCGTACGTGTCCATCAGAGATCGTAATACAGGAATTTTAAATTCATTAAAATAACCAACATGTTCTTCCTGAATTTCTCCATCTCCGGTTATGATGATTCCTGACAAAGGTGTTTCTTCAATTTCGAGCAATCTGCTCACCTGTGCCAGTTTTTTCAACGCATCATCAAGCCGGTTCACACTTACAACTAATAATTGATTATTAAAGTTATTTAATTTTTTCAAATCAATTAATGAGCCCGCAATAATACCCTTCACACGGTTGTCAAGCTGCTCTTCATTTTGGGTTATATTAGCCTTAATCGCAACAGCAATGGTCTGCATAATAGGCAAACCCAGTTCCTCCTCATAAGGCAGGATTCCCAGAAGATCTATATTCCTTTGTTTGAGCACTTTTCCCACATAATGCCTGACTTTCTCGATTTTACTGGGAAGGGCTTTGTTTAGTATCACTCCTAAAATGGGAATTTTTTTCTGCTCAAATACCGATAAATTCAGATCAAGTGCGTCAATCGTTTTTCCAATTCCCGCCTCGACAATCATAATCAGGCCTGCGTGAAGCATGTGGGCGACTTTTGCATTGGAAAGTCCCACAACACTCCCTACACCCGGGTGCCCTGTTCCCTCATATACAACGACATCGTGTTTGCTGTCGAGGATTTTTGAAGCTTTCAGGATGCGTGTGTTGAAATTATACTGCTGAGGATTGTCAAGATAAGAAGTTGTGGCTCCGTCTCCCAAAATCACGGGACTGTGAAGTTCCGGAACCAGATCGAAGTCCATAACGGTAGAAAAAAGCAAGGCGTCTTTATCTGCTCTGCTTGGTCCAACATCAATGTATTGCTGGCCTACAGGTTTGCAATAGCCGACATTAATGCCCATATCACTGAGATTGGCTACAAGGCCAAGCGTAGAGGTGGTTTTGCCTACGTGTTGGCTGGTCGCCGCCACATAAATGCGTTTGATTTTGCTCATAGATAAAAGTCCTAATTCATCGGAAAATATTTAAGTCAAGATAGTCGAAAATGCATATCTGGTAATCGATTGGAATACCTCACCTGGATTCAAGACCACAGACGGAAAATGAGGCTTATTAGGTGAATCCGGATAATGCTGGGTTTCCAGGCAAAACCCTGATCGCTTCTGATACGAAATGCCTTTGCCAGTAATGCTTCCATCCAGAAAATTGGCGGTGTAGAACTGTACGCCGGGTTCGGTTGTGAAAACTTCCATCACTCGTCCAGTCTCTGGCTCCAGGACTTTGGCTGTAAAAGCGAGCGCTGATCCTGCCGGATTGATAATGAAATTGTGGTCATACCCGCTTCCGTAAGAGATTTGTTGGTGTTGGGCGTCTATATTTTTTCCAATAACAGTTTCCTGCCTCAAATCGAAAGGGGTGCCATTCACCGGAGCGATCTCTCCTGTCGGAATAGATGTGCTGTCTACTGGTGTATAATAGTCGGCGTTGATGGATATCCGGTGATCCTGAATATCTGTTTTCCCTCCATCTTTCAGGTTGAAATACAGATGATTGGTCAGGTTGATAATTGTTTTCTTGTCAGTGGTGGCTTCATACGCTATATCCAACTCATTGTTGGGGGTAAGGATATAGGTTACTTTGGCCATTAATTTTCCAGGAAAACCTTCTTCCCCATCTTCACTGACACAGCTAAAAATAACGCCCAGACCTGTTTCGTCCTGAAAAGTCGATTCTATTTTCCATACTTTTCGGTTGAAACCTTCGATTCCTCCGTGAAGATGGTTAGGTCCATTATTCGTGGCCAATTGATAGGTTTTTCCATCCAGATTGAATATGCCGTTGGCAATTCGATTGGCATAACGACCCACCACACAACCAAAATACGGATGCTTACTTTCATAGCCTGCCATATCTTCAAACCCAAGCACCACATCAGATAGATTTCCACGTTTATCAG
>JAGQVA010000518.1 GCA_020438265.1 Bacteroidota bacterium | reverse complement strand
TTAATGGAAAAACTGAATCAACTCAACCGGGATTTGGGTTTTGCAGAATACACTTCTGGCACGAAAAGCAAAATTGATGTATTTTTTATTACCGCTGCTTTGATGCTGGGAACGGCTGGTTTGCCTCACGTAATCGTACGGTTTTTTACCGTGCCTAAAGTGAGCGATGCCCGCAAATCTGCCGGATATGCCTTGATTTTTATTGCTTTGCTTTATACCACTGCACCAGCCGTGGCAGCTTTTGCCCGCGCCAATATGATTGATACAGTCATGGGAAAAGATCTCTCTGGTGTTTCTTATGATGACGCGCCAAACTGGATCAAAAACTGGCAGGAATCAGGTCTGATTACCTATGAAGATAAAAACGGGGATGGGAAGATCCAGTATTATAATGACGCAAATCCTGAATTTGCCGCGACTGCCCAGGCCAATGGCTGGGAAGGGAATGAGTTTGTTGCAGACCAGGATATTATGGTTCTTGCCAATCCTGAGATTGCCGAACTGGACGACTGGGTAGTGGCGCTGGTAGTTGCTGGCGGATTGGCAGCAGCATTGTCTACCGCAGCAGGGTTATTGCTCGTCATTTCCACTTCTATTTCGCACGATCTTCTGAAAAAAACATTTATGCCTGATATCTCTGATCGGAGAGAATTGCTCTATGCCCGTGTTGCAGCAGGATTGGCTGTTGTCGGAGCAGGAATTGCCGGGATGAATCCGCCGGGATTTGTCGCTCAGGTAGTTGCATTTGCCTTTGGTTTGGCAGCGTCTTCTTTCTTCCCGGCGATTTTATTAGGGATCTTTGACAAGCGCACCAATCGAATGGGAGCCATTGCCGGGATGGTATTAGGCATCATTTTTACAGCGACTTATATTATCTATTTTAAAATAGCGAATCCTGAGCTTAATAAGGCTGAAAACTGGTTATTTGGTATTTCTCCTGAAGGAATCGGAACCCTGGGAATGATCCTCAATATGGTTGTTACAGTTGTTATTTCTCGACTTACCCCTGCACCTTCGCAGGAAATTCAGGATTTGGTGGAAGATATTCGTATTCCTCGTGGTGCCAAGGGGGCAGGGAATATTCATTGATATATTGTAGCAACGCAAAATTTTGCGTTGCTACAATTCCCATTCCCACAATATTTCCTAAATTGCCGTCATGTGGGAATCCATTTCGCATACTCTTTCAAACCCTGAGTTTTGGCAATTTGCCTCAATCCCTTTTATCAGTGCCCTGGTAGGATGGATTACCAATGTATTGGCCCTGAAAATGACTTTTTACCCATTGGAATTTGTAGGAGTCTGGAAACTGGGCTGGCAGGGCATCATCCCCGCCAAAGCCGGAAAAATGGCAGGCAAATCTGTAGATTTATTGACCAAAAAACTCATCACGATTGAAGATCGGTTTGAGCAGATCGAGCCTGAAAGAGTCGCAGAAGAGATGGAGCCAGCGCTTACCCGACTTACAGAACAAATCATTGATGAGACACTGGAAGATCAGGCGCCAGTTTTGTGGGAAACTGCTCCTGCACTGCTAAAAAAGCAAATCTTTAAGAAAGCGTCGGAAGATCTGCCGCAAGTGGTGGAAGACCTCATGCAGGATGTAAAGACAAATATCAGCGATTTATTTGATTTAAGGGGAATGGTGGTGGAAGAGTTGGAAAATGATAAAGGACTCCTGAATAAGATTTTCCTTGATGTTGGGAGGGAAGAATTCAAGTTTATCGAAAGATCCGGATTTTACTTCGGGTTTTTATTCGGTATTATACAAATGGCTGTTTTCTGGTCGGTTGTGAATGCAGGATATAGTGCGGGATGGATCTTGCCACTGGCTGGTCTTTTGGTAGGTTGGGCTACCAATTATCTGGCTTTAAAAATGATTTTTGAACCGCTCAGACCTAAACGAATAGGTTTCTGGAATATACAGGGACTTTTCCTTAAACGGCAAATGGAAGTTGCGGATGAATACGCCAAAATTGTATCAGAACGGATTCTGACTTCTCAGAATATCTTTGAAAGATTACTCACAGGGCCAGCTTCAGATCGGCTAAGTACAATCATTCACAGCCACGTAAAAAAAGCAGTGGATGCAACTGCCGGATTATCCAAACCTCTCATTCAGCTCACACAAGGTACCCGCAAATACATCGAGATAAAAAATACAGTTTCACAGCGATTTCTCGAAGAACTTCCCCGTTCGATCAAATATGTATTTGAATATGCCGAGGAAGCGCTGGATATCGAAAATACGTTGCGCACCAAAATGCAGGCCCTGGGGCCGGTAGAGTTTGTAGGGTTTCTCAGACCCGTTTTTCAGGAAGATGAATGGAAGCTGATTCTGGTTGGGGCAGTCCTTGGACTCCTTGCTGGTATCGCCCAATTGCTCCTGGTTTTTGGCCAAACACTCATGTAAAACGGCAATCCGGAGGATTCGATTCACGAATTATCAAACGCAAATCGTAAATGAAGACGTAAGGTTTTGCCATACGATTGGTTTGAAATAAATTCGAAAACCGTAATAAATCTTCCATTTTTCCTTTTTTTGAGCTAAATCTTTCGTTTAGACAGGTCGCGATTCTAAAGGTCTTGATTTAATCCGAAAATTGATATTTCCGGTGCTGTGTAATAATGATTTCTGTTTTGGGTTGAAAAAACCGCTTTTGGCTTATTTCTTGAGATTGATTACCGATAGAAACACATTCTTTAACCTGTTAAGTTTTAAAAGTCTATGTTAAAAAGGTCTCTGAATTTTGCGATACTTTGTCTGATTCTGGTAGCCTCTTTTGCTCAGTCTAAACATGAGAGTACTACACTGGAAACCATTATTAACCAGAATATTAACTCCTACGCTTTTACAGAAGATAATAAATTCAGGCTTTGTGCTTATTCTGAATTGAAAGGACGCTATGCGAATAGTATTCAAACCCTGATGTTAAACTTTGGCTCTTTGGGATATTTTTCCTTTTTCCAGAAAAACTGTTTGTTGAGAGCTGAGAATAACCGTGTTTATTCACTCAATCGCAATGATTTTAATGATCCCAATGCTGTTGTGTTGAATCAGCAGTTGGACAAGATGTTTGAAAAAATCATCCTTCTGGGCAACGCTGGTGCAAGTCGGGAGCATATTCTTTTTGTAGACCGAAGCCTGGCAAAGAAAAATCTGGAACCTTTTGAAAAGGTATATCTCAGGCATATTTTGTTGAAATATGGTAAATATGATTCGGTGAAAAAGGAAGTGAGTTTTCATTCCAATTGGCTTCCACACAAGACTTATGAGGCTAAAAATTCGGAGAATGACCGATTGGTGCAAAAACATGTAACTCCTCTTTATGTGAAATTGAATGAGAGTATTGTCAGAGGATATTACCTGGAATCCGGAGGTACAGTATATATCGAAAATGTGAAAAGAGATGTGTATTATGCTACGGGAGAACAATATGATTATAATATTTCTGCCTTCAAGCTATTTGTTCAAAAACTATTTGTTCAATCTATTCAGTTTATCGCCAAAAAAGAGGCAAATCGGCTGGAAGATATTGCTGAAAAAGATGGTGATGGAGGGGTGGTAACTCAAATGGTAACCTATGATTCTCCTATTGATGAACCATCCAAATATGTAGCAGGAAGACATCGTAAGGCCTATTTTCAAAATGAAAGCCAGAGTCAGGTAAGGAATACCATAACTCCGGTAAAACCGCTTTATCACGAATATAACTGGATTCCTATGATGTTGACGATCATGCGTACACATGGAATAAATATTGGGGATGTGGATGTAGTCAAATATTTTATTGATCAGCCTTATTTCCCTCGTGTATATGAACTGCTGACGAAAGAAGAAAAAGAAAAAGTAGATTTTTATCAATCTCAAAGACTTAATATATCTGTGGCTGGCTAATCATTTAAGGTGAATTAGTTAAAAGGCCCCGAAAGGGGCTTTTTTTGTTGGCCTTTAGCCTTTGGATTTTTGCCTTTGGCTGTTGGCAGGGGATTCTCTATTTTTATGGCAGTTTAACTAGAGATAAGGGCTGTTTTCTGCCAAAAGCCAACGGCCAATAGCAAATCGCCAATAATGAAAAACGGAACATTTATCTGCCGGGAAACGGGAGAATCCTATCCACTTGACGACATTCGGTGGCGCAGTGACAACAAAGGGCTTTTAGATATTAAGTATAATTTTTCCTTTGATCCTGAAAAGGTGAAAGAAAGACCCGCCAATCTTTGGCGATACAGGGAAGCTATTCCTATACCTGAAGAAGCCGAAATCATCAGTTTTGGCGAGGGAATGACTCCTTTGCAGAAAGTGGTATTACCGGAAGGGGAAGCCTGGTTTAAACTGGATCACTTATTCCCTTCCGGTTCTTACAAAGATCGCGGAGCAACGGTTTTAATCACTCAGGCAAAAGCACTTGGGGTGAAAAAAGTGGTACAGGACTCGTCTGGAAACGCAGGCTGTGCTGTCGCCAATTATTGTGCTTCAGCAGAGATGGATTGTGAAATCTTTGTACCAGAAGATACCTCTCCTGCGAAACTGGTCCAGATTCAGCTTTATGGGGCTGCCCTTAATCGCGTACCAGGCTCACGGGAAGATACAGCCAATGCAGCCCGAAAAGCTGCGGAATCGACTTTTTATGCCAGCCA
>JAGQVA010000517.1 GCA_020438265.1 Bacteroidota bacterium | reverse complement strand
TGGTAAACAATAGAACGAGTGGAATGTGTCATTTGGGGCTCTGCCACCATAGGACTTTTGTGGTTGATAAAAAACGAACCCTAGAAAGGTTAGGGTTAATCTCCTATAATCATCTCATTCAAATATCCCGCAAACAGGGAATCTGTGCCCTCTTTTTGCAAGACAAATACCTGATTCGCGTTTACCGAATCGGTGCGCCAGATGCAGCCTGACTCTGCGTTAAAATCGAGATAGCCTGCCGGTGCTTCTTCTAAATATTCGCCCAGGCCCTCTATGGCGTAATAGGTTGCTACGAGATCCCAGCTGGGCCGTTGGTCGTCAAGAGTGCGTTTTTCATGCCACCAGAGCCAGTCGCGGTAGGCGGTGCGGATGATATTGCCCTTTGGGGTGTTTTTCAGGCTTTTTCCTGTCATGACGGTATGTCCTCCGTCAATAAAGATCGCTTTTTGAGGAAAATTATTAACCAAATATTCCGTGTAGGGTGCGGTTCCGTTGAAGAAGAAATTCCAGTCTTTGCGACGCTGTTGGTCTGGGTTATAGGCTCCTAATGCGCCAAGGGCTACCCATTTTTTTATTTTTTGCTGAATGAGTTCTTCTCCTGTTAATGGGGAATGTTTATCGGGTTGGGAAACCAGCAAATCGTAAAGCCCTTTGGTATGGCCGACGGTGAGATAGGTTACGCTGGTGTCGGGTTGCTGAATCAGCAGCCGGCGTAGCATGGAGGTTTGGTTTTCGGCATCGTCGTTATGAATAATGGAATGACCAAAAGCGAAAGTGTCTTTGGCCAGTTTTTCGGCACTCATTTTATCGACGGGATCACCGACATCGTCCTGATGATAAGCACCAATCGCAATTTGTGGACGGCCCCGATAGATATTGATGGCCTGGATAATGGCTGCGCCGTAGGGCACTTTACCCGAACTGTAAGTACAACCAAGGATCTCTGCTTTTCCCTGGTCGTCGTAGGTATGCAGCAGGGCTAAAGCTCCTACATCGTCACAGTCTGACCCCATGTCTGTGTCGAAAATAATTTTGGCTGCCGAAGGTTGAGCTGCGTCTGGTTTTGGCTGTTTACAGGCGATTGAAAGGAGGGTGATTATTATGAAGAATCTGCTCATAGACGCTGGTGTAAGTCATTGTTAATTTGCACATCAAAGTCACAAAGAAAACAAAGTAATTACGAAAAGAAACTTTTGTATTACAGCCTTTTGAAGGTTGGCAAAAGACGAAGTTTTAGGCGTGTGGTTATTTGAACCACAAAAGTCATAAAGTAAACAAAGTTATTCGTATCAATCTTATCTGCACTTTTGTGACTTGTGGTAAAATCACCACAAAGTCATAGAGAAAACAAAGTAAACTCGAAATGAAACTTATAGTGTATCTAAAAGGTGTACAGTAGAGAAGAATAGATAAGGGGCTATCTCACAATAAATCTTCGACTATACACTTCCTGCCCATTGATAAGCTGTAATAAATACATTCCCGAAGGTAAGCGCGAAACATCCATTTGCAATTTTTGCCCGGCATTTCTGAATTGGTGCGATTCCTGAGTAATTATTCTGCCGTTAAGGTCCAAAATATTCAATTGAATGTCTCCTAATAATTCTTCAGAAAGACTCACAGTAATCATTTCATCTGCCGGATTGGGATAAAGCTTGATCTGTGGCTGAGAAAGAATATTCTCTACTTTACTCACTCCACTTCCTACATCCAATCGGAATAAAGCATTTCCATACATTTCATGACTTCCCTCGAATATGATAAAACTATCTACCTTGGTTAATTCCCCAATCCAGAAGAAAGGGTTTTCTGAAGGAAATCCATCAACGATTTTTGTTCCTGCTTCTGTGCCATCAGTTTGCCAAATTTCAGCATTCAGGTCAGAATCATCTACCACGAAATAGATAAGGCCATCAGCTTTGTGAAACTCTCTGGGATAACTACATTCTCCTCCAGGCAGAATGTCTTTTAATATATAGGTTCCTGCTTCGGTGCCATTACTGCGCCACAATTCTTTTCCAAATACGTCATCTCTTCCAGAAAAAATCAACAAACTGTCCAGTGTTTTCACCGCTATTATATCGCCACCAGCTTGTTCTCCGGGATATACATCTTTAACAAGATTGGTTCCCGACTCGGTGCCGTCACTCAGCCATAATTCCAGTCCATGAACTCCGTCATCAGCAAAAAAAGCCATCTTACCGTTGAAAGGGGTAAATCCTTCGGGATTACTTGAAGATGCCGACCCGGAACCCGTAGGGTTAATGTCTTTCAATAAATGTGTTCCGGATGTTGTCCCATTGGTAACCCACAATTCCCTTGAATGAGTTGTTTCATAAGCGGGAAAGAATAAAAGGGTATCCAGAACCCATTTTTCTTGTAAATCACTGTAAATTGAGGGATCATAACCGGGTCTTATATCTTTGAGGATATTCGTTCCCGCAGTCGTGCCATCGCTCACCCAAAGCTCGCGCCCTTCCATTGGTGAAGTGGCTATAAAAACCATTTTCCCATTTACTTCGACAAATTCACTCGGTTCTCCGGAATAATAATCAGGATTTATATCTTTGATTAACTCTGGCTGTGAAGGTGGGGTGGACAGTTTCCAAAGCTCTGCTCCAACATCAGAAAAATTGGAATCTGATATAATCATCTGAAAGAATAGCTCATTATTATAGACGAAAGTCGTTCTCTCTCCTTCCCAGGATTTATTCCCCCAATTCCAACTCTCGACCACCGGAACAGTTCCCTGCGGAGTACCATCCGTCTTCCATAATTTAATGGATTGATCCGCCATTTCGGTCATAAAATACAATTCTCCATTCCATAAAGTAGGCTTGCTGTTTTTAAAAGAACTCCAGACATATGGATTCTGCGACAAGGATATATCTTTTAATAAGCCCGTTCCCCCAGGAGTCCCATCACTCACCCAAAGGCTTCTTTCCAGCGTATCGGTCACCCCAATGTAAAGGTATTTCTGATTCACGCTGCCATAATAGACCAATGCGCCATATTGGGGGAAAGTATTGGCATCCAGAAAAAACTTTGTGCCGGCAGCTGTTCCATCAGTAACAAATAATTCTTCACCTGGAATTTGGTTTGTGGTGGCAAGGGTATCCAGTTTTATATTCCGGTAATACATTTTGCCTTTGTAGGAAATGAAATGTTTGTTTCTGAACTGTAGTCCCAATAAACCACTGATAGAATACGTGCCATTCAAGGTCCCATTTGTGCGCCAAAGTGAAAAATTAGAGGTCTGATAAAAGAGAAGGGAATCATGCAGCGCAACTCCCCTCATTGATCCCGTCATAGGAATGGTCTGAAATAAATGAGTTCCAGCTACAGTCCCATCGCTTTGCCAAAATTCATTCATATTGCCATTTCGGTTGACAACCATGATCTGATTGTTGAGCACTTCAAAACCTTCAAATTTATCCTTCTTAATCTTTTTGATTAAGGTATTATTCCCTGGCGTTCCATCCGTCTTTCTCAAAGAAACCGAATCTTCTATATCGGAATCAATCCCCAGAAAATACAATTCGCCATTAAGCTCGACCATCTTATTGATATAAGGAGCCTCTCCAACTGTGTCTATCAAGATTGTTGTCTGGTCTGTGCCCTGTGTTTTCCAGAGTTCGTGCTGGCCATTTGTCTTCACGAAAAAAAATAGTTCTCCCTGAAATTCATGAAAACCAAATGGTTGACCGCTCCAGTTTTTGGTGCTAAAACTAAAGACCGTATTTGTGTTAGCTAATGTCCCATCTGAAGTCCAAAGGCCATAATGATTATTGGAGTCTTTGGCGGCGATAATCATCTGATTTCCCACAGAGGCATAAGTACCCAGTTGAACGATTTCACTTCCGGTTCCTATTTCCAAAAGTTTAATTGTACCGCTAGTAGTTCCATTGCTTCGCCAAAAACCACTATAATTCCTGAAATAGACCAGTTGATCCAGCATATAGAGTTGATCGGGATTTCCACTTTCTCCGAAACCAATTATTTCCTGGTTTCCTGCTATTCCATCACTTTTGGCTAAAACAAACCCGGCACTACAGGTATAAAACTCATAATAGATAACCTGATTCACTTCATCAGCGACAACGCCTGCATTGGGCGACAAAACCCAATGGCCCTCATTGGTTTCTATAATTTCCGAACCAGCTTCAGTTCCATCTGATTTCCACAAATTAAGCCCCACTCTTTTACTGGTAAAGAAATACAGATTTCCGCCCATAACTACAAAATTATTAGGGCGTCCACTGAGAGTAGTGGTATTGGAATAAGGATCTGCCAGCAGGGTGGCCTGTCCAAAAGCTGAAGAGAAAAATAGTGTAGAGAAAAATGGTAAGCAGATAAGAAGTAATAGGTTTTTCATAGTTGTGTTTATGTAAAGGCTAATGATTTTGCTAAGGTCAGATAGTTTAGGGAAAAATATAAAGTTAATCAGAAATCGCCCAATCAAAAAACCAGAAAAATCTGTAATTTCGCTTTATGCAGAGTAATGGGTGATATTTTAATCCTGCAGAACCTAATATTCCTTCAGGATTTTTAATAAATAAAAAATCCACTTACAACCGATAAACCAAAACCCTATAAATCTCAAAAAATAAATAACGAGAACCTTCCAAAAAAAAAAAAAAAAAA
>JAGQVA010000516.1 GCA_020438265.1 Bacteroidota bacterium | reverse complement strand
GGAAAGAGGATACTGGAATGATTATATGAAGGCTTATGAAGAAGCAATTAATGAAACAGCAGCACCTCATGCACCCTGGTACGTCATTCCAGCTGATGATAAGAATAATATGCGCCTGATCGTGGCTCAGGTGATTCTCAAGCATTTAAAGGCATTGGATATGAAGTTTCCAGAGGTGAGTGAAGATCGGATAGCAGAGTTTGAGAAATTCCGGGAAATGTTGGAAAATGATTAAAAGGTTTTCCATCACTGAAGGGACGCAAAATTTTGCGTCCCTTCAGTGATGGAATGTATCAAATCACATTCACCTCCCGTTCCAGCTCAATCTGAAAAGTCTCCTGAACGGATTCCATAATTCGGGTAGAAAGATCATAAATGTCCTGCCCATTAGCGCCTCCAAAATTAACCAGAACGAGTGCCTGATCTTTATGCACGCCATAATCGCCAAAACGCTTTCCTTTCCAGCCACAAGTCTGAATGAGCCATGCAGCAGGAATCTTTATTTGATTATCTTCTGCGGGATAATAAGGCATATTGGGATATTCCGCCTGAATCGTTTCAAAATGTTCCTGATCAATGACCGGGTTTTTGAAAAAACTGCCTGCGTTCCCTATTTCTTTGGGATCGGGCAATTTGCTCTGACGGATTCGGATAACGGCATCACTGACGTCTTTAATCGTTGGCGCATAAGATAATTTGGCTAATTCCTCTTCTATCGTACCGTAGGAAGTATTCAGGACAGGATCTTTAGACAGCTGTAATGTTACTCTGGTAATCAAAAATTCGCCTTTGGCTTCCCTTTTGAAAATACTATCCCGGTAACCAAACTGACAATCTTCGTGAAAGAATTCATGAGTAACGCCAGAACCGAGATGAATGGCTTCCAGAGAGTCAAACACATCTTTGATCTCAACTCCATAAGCACCGATATTTTGAATCGGAGCCGCGCCCACACAACCAGGAATCAGTGAGAGATTTTCAATTCCGCCCCAACCCTGTTCTACACAATACATCACTAAATCGTGCCAATTCTCCCCGGCTCCAACTCGTAGAAAAACAGAGTCTTCATCTTCATCCATAATTTCCTGGCCTTTGATATTTACTTTGACAATTACACCTTCAAAATCGCCGGTAAGGAGAATATTACTTCCTCCTCCTAATATCAACATAGGATGATCGGAATCGGCATTATCGAATAAAAATTCGGTAGCTTCTTCTTCATTATTTATTTCTATCCAATGACGAGCTTTTGCCTCTATGCCAAAGGAATTATAAGGTTTGAGGGATTTGTTTTGCTTTATATTTGACACGGGAAATTTTCTGGTTTATGCCGCAAATATGGTCAATATTTATTCCATTCGGAATCTTTATTCCACCAAAGCGTCAAAAGGATTCAACAAATTCTGCGTCTCTACCAGATCTGCCTTCAGAGAACCAATCGCCAAATCGGATTCTATACGAAGGGGAATTTTATTTGCGTCATCAGAAATCCAGAATTCAATTTTGCTGCCATCCGTAATCATTCCTGCTTCTTCGATTAACAGACTCATTTTAAGGGCTTTATACTTTTTTCCGTCAATTTTGATGATTTCCCGATCCAGAAGCTCAGCTTCCAGGGCAACAGTTTTACGGTCGATAAAATTGCGCAGGGAAATTCTATCGCCAATCTTTAACTGTGTATGGTTGTATTTCGCTCTGGCATAATAAAAAGCGGAAATCACATCCTGAATTCCTACGGGAACGTCATAAAAAATTTCCCTTTTTTTTTTTTTTTTATAACGGAATATTTGTTTGTCCTTTTTAAAATGTGTTTTAGTATAACTTTCAGATTTGCCTTCCCGAATGTGCTTCTTAAATCGCATGGAAAGCAGGGTATTTTCGTCCATGTAGGTTTCGTATTGGTCCCTCACTTTATAAAAAACATCAAAAGTGGGAATCGTATAGCCCTTCCCAACAATATGCAGACAGTTTTTACCGCGAATTTTTTTCGTTTCAGGCATCACTTCCAACGTAGCGAAACCAGCGGTAATGGGACCGTAATGGATGCGTAGTTTGATAAATTCACCTTTGACAAAAGTGGTATTATCAATCTGGCCAGGCCAGGCTGAGATGCTTAATAACAAAATCGTCCATATATATCCCATTAGCTTCATAAGCAATCATTTTAAACTGATTCATCAACGTTTCCATTGTAAAAAACGGTATGTCGCCCGTGATAGTACTTGGTCATTTGACTGATTAAATCCTCCACATCATATTTTCCTTTCCAATTAAAGGAATAAAATCATTGCGATGTAAGAGGAATTTTAGGAGATTTGCATATTCTCATCAGAGGGTAAACCTATCTTTTAAATTAAAAAACTAAATAATGAAAACACAATTGCGTCAAATCTCATTTATCATCTTTTTTCTTATCCCGATTTTTTCTTTTGCTCAGGATCCTGAAATTGAGTGGGGAGAACCTGTTTTGCTGAAAGAAAAAATATTTGACATCCTGGGAGAAAATTCCGGAGGTATTTATTCCGTCGGAGGAAAGGGGAAAGATTATTTTCTTGAAAATTTTGATAGTAAAACCTATCGTAAAAAATTTTCCAAAGAAATTATTATCAAAGAAGAAGATGGATTAAAAACTGAATTGGCAAGAATGTTACTATTGGAAGAAAATCTTATCCAACTTACTTATAATGTCAATAAAGAGACAAAAGAGCTGAATGTCTTTGGGTACTTATTAGATAAAGATGGAAAAATAACTTCTGAGAGAAAAGATATTATTACTGCTTCCTTTGAAAAGAAAAGCAGAGCCGGATATCAAGACATTAGAACTTCTCGCGACGGTTCAAAACTTCTTGTATGTAATTCTACCTACTTCAAAAAAGGTTCTGATTTCTATCAAATTGACCTTACATTATATTCATCAGATCTTGAGCCAATCATAAAAACGACAACACAGGTTCCTGTTGGGGAAAAAACAGACATTAGTGTTTCTAACTTTTATGTAGGCAATGATGGCGGTTTCTTTATGGCTCTGACTGAGCAAGATCTTGAAAAAGGTGTTTATGTGACGAAAAAGTTTGATATCTATAGTTATCAGCCTTATAATGGTTTTCAAGAAGAAAAAATAGAAATTGATCTTCAGGATAAAATGGCAACTTCTATTGCTCTTACTTCAGATAGAGACGGGAATCTTATTGGGGCGGGGTTTTATGGAGAAAAATACAACGCCGGAATTTTTAAAGGTGTAGGTCTGGCTGGATCTTATTTTATAAAAATTGATCCTAGAGAGAATAAAATTTTAAACTCTACCATGCAAGAGTTTTCAAGTGATTTTACAGCAAGAGTTCTGAAGGAAAAGAAAGCCGATAAAGGCAAACTTATTCCCAACTACTTTACACCCTTGGAAATTATTGGAAAAGGCGATGGAGGCGCAGTGATGATTTCAGAATATCAGCAGGTTGTTTTCAACAGTGAATCAAGGGTTACTACCTATGTTCACGGCCCTTTGGCAATTGTGGATATTATGCCTGATGGGAACATTAATTGGGTTAAACCCATAAGTAAAAATCAACTGTATCATGAAAAACAACTTGCACTAGGAGGGTTTTTTGGTGGAATCTCTATTTCATTTGCTTATACGCTTTCCTTTATCGAATCTCAAACCGTTTACCATTCAGCACTGTTTGGCGTCAGGGGCGATAAATTAATTGTTATGTATAATGACAATCCTGATAATCAAGAAATTGAGCACTTCCGTGATACAAAAAAATTGGTTGGGTATTTGAAGTCAGTCCCGGTAGTTGTAGAAATAGATAGAGATGGCAAGATGAAAAAATCCTTACTTGAAGGAGGAAAGTCTGAGGTTGTTTTTCGCCCGGGTGTTTCCATACAGGTAAAACAAGGAGAAACCATTATTTACGGTACCAGACGTAAAGAAGAAAAAGTAGGCAGGCTTACATACTAAAGACCTCATACTATAAAAACGTCCTGATAAACAGGAGATATTTAGTTCAAAAGTTTGATGATTCTGATTTGAATCATCAAACTTTTGAACTTACCATTTTACCCCCCATGTAACTCCTCCATAGCCGCCAAAACCACTTCATTCCCCGGATCAATCTCAAGCGCTTTCTGAAAAGCTCCTTTAGCTTGCTCTGGTTTTCCCTCTCTCGCCCATGCCTGCCCCAAATGATACCAGGTAATATAAGTCTGAGGATAATACTGGGTGTTCAGCTCCAGAATCGCAATCGCAGCATCGGGCTTATTCGCAGAATGTAATAAATAAAGACCAACCTGATCGAGAAGTTTTCCCGGAGGAATCAAACCCTTACCCAATCTTTCTGCTAACTGGCGATAATGAGCCTGAATTTCCTGGTCCGTTTTTTTGATCAGTTCCCCCAAAGGATATTTATATCCCTCATAGAGCTTTCGCAATCCTTCATAAACGCTAATCAGCGGAACTGAAAAATGATCCTCATTCTCAAAAAAATCATACTTCACAAAAACACCTGAATCAGCATGTTCTTCCAGTAATTTTTTCAATGTCTGAACTGCCCGTCCTATTCGGGTTCCTGTAATTCCGGGGTCAAATGGGTTATTGGACTGACTGATATATAATGAGCCGGGAAGGTTTTTATTTTCTTTTAAAAAAG
>JAGQVA010000515.1 GCA_020438265.1 Bacteroidota bacterium | reverse complement strand
TCCGGGCAGTTTTCACGAATACCATTCAATACGTGAACCGTTGTATCCAGTCCTACCAGATCACTCAATCTGAAAGTTCCGGTTTTGGGTTTCCCTGTAGCTGGTCCTGTCAGAAGGTCAACTTCCTCAATGGTTAGTCCCATATCTCCTACCAGTTGGAAGATTTTGGCCATGGCATAAATCCCGACACGGTTGGCGATAAAGGCGGGGGTATCTTTACAGAGTACGGTTTCCTTTCCCAGGAAAAGATCTCCGTAATTCATCATAAAGTTGATCAACTCAGGATCTGTATCCGGTCCGGGAATAATTTCGAGCAGTCGGAGATAACGCGGAGGGTTGAAAAAGTGAGTACCAAAGAAATTCTTGCGAAAATCTTCAGAACGACCTTTGGCAATCATGTGAACAGGAATCCCTGAAGTATTAGTGGAAACAATGCTTCCTTCTTTCCGCAGGTTGTCTACTTTTTCAAAAATGATTTGTTTGATATCAAGCCTTTCTACTACTGCTTCCAGAATCCAGTCGCAGTCGGCAATTTTCTCAAAATCGTCATCAAAGTTTCCCGTTTCGATCAGACTGGCTGACTCTTTCACAAAAAGAGAAGCGGGCCTTCCTTTAATCGCAGCCTGTAATGACTCGTCAACCAGTCGGTTTCTCACAGCAGGGCTTTCGAGGGTAAGTCCTTTGGCTTTTTCTTTCGGGGTGAGTTCGCGAGGGACAATATCAAGTAACAGTACTTTCACGCCAATATTGGCAAAGTGGCAGGCAATTCGGGAGCCCATGACTCCTGAACCTAAAACGGCCACCTTTTTAATACTGCGTTTAGCAGTATTTGTAGTTGAATTTGAAGCTTGTTCAGCTATCTGCATATCCATTTATTTTATAATCGAATGAATTTTATCCACAACCTGAAAAAATGTATCCAGATCCTCCATAGGGATCTCATTATATATCTTCTTATTAAAATCAATCACCACTTCCTTGGCAAAAGCTTTGTATTTTTTGCCCTCATCAGTCAGAAAAATCCGCACCATACGGCGATCCTGCTCATCTGGCACCCGGCAAATAAAATCTCGTTCTTCCAGTCGGGCCAGCATACGGGTCAGACTTCGGGGTTCCATCCCCATTAAAGGAGCGATTTTGGTCGCCGGCGTTCCGTTTTCTTCATCTATATGCAAAAGAACGAATCCAATATTGGTCGTTATATCGCCCATTTCCGCCTTTGAATTGTACATCCGGGCAATGGCCAGCCACGCAACCTTGATGTCAAAACAAACTGCGCGTTTTTTCTCTTTAATCTTGACTTCCACAGGGTAACACTATTAGTAGATAAGTAACTTGCCCGCATGAAAAAATGTTATGCAAGCATACAATTTTAATGAAAAGACATATAAAAAACAAGTTCATCCTGGTTGATAACTAACCAGGATGAACTTGTTTACATTGATTGTGTAAAAGGAAGAAATGTAATTGAAATCAGATATCAACGGATAGCCATTCTTCAATTATGTCGCCATTTTCCAGCTCAATACGAACCTGATATATGCCAGGGTCATTTTTGGCAAAGTCAATGGTAAAATCGTGTTTTTTCCCTGCTTCAGAGAGGTTTTCTCCAAAGATCAAACGTTTATCAACATCATAAACCCGTATTTTTATCGGGACGGCGCTGGCGGCAATAAAACCAATAATCCGCTGAGATTTCTGATCATAAAATGCCGAAAACCCTTCCGAAGGTTTATTAGACACAAACATAGCACTGGATGAGTAAGCATTATTTGCCAGATCCATCGCCTGCTGTTCCGGGACACATGCGGTAACTAAAAGCAAGAAGGTTAAGAACAAGAATGAGTAAGTTGGTAATGTTTTCATACAAGGCAAGGCTTGAAAATGTGTTTGTCTGTTTGAGATAAATGTGAAAGGGAATCTGTCTATATACGGAACAAATTGCAGTCCGGATTTATTTTTTTTAAAGTAAATGTATGAACTCCTCTCAAATGAGGTGTATTTCCTTGTTTTTAGTTCCCTTTCCACATTATTCAATTTATGAAATATTTAAAATATTAACTATCCTGCCAATAGACTAATTATCAAAATAAAAGGTTGCCTGACAAAATCATAGCTGATTAACTGACTTACAATACATTACAACCAAAAACCATTAAAGAAACTCACTGTTTTACTTGAAATTTACTATCGCAATACATAAAAAACTGTAAGCCAATAGACATTTAAGCGATTTTCGCGATTGGCACTATGAGTTCGCCAAAGATAAAATTGCTTCCAATGTCATAAATTTCTCCATTTCGAATTGAAGAATTCAATCATATCAGCTAGCATTATGTACCATTAGCGCAAAAAGGCGTGTAAATGTCAAATCTCCCACAAAACGCCAAAGCCTTTCCTCACTTTTGTTTAAGCAAGAAAAGGCTGATAATCTTTACATACAGAGCAAGAGTCAGAATTTTGATGGTAATAGTCATCATTAACTGAGTCTCATGCCTAGATAGGACGGAAAGATTGGGGAAACCTGACTGGAATTTTCAGATTCTTTAGAAGCGCTGATTAGCATGATACTTACTCCAACACAAAATCCGCTTCCCGAAGACCAAATATTTCAAGAAACCTCCGGGTCAAAATTCTTTCAAAAGGTAAATCCTCATTTTCTCTTAATTTTTCTCCGATTTTCTCCGCATAAGTATGGGCAAACTTCTCTTTTTCCTCTAAACCCAATCGTTCATAGGTTTCCATTCCATCTTCTTTATCCAGGAATTGAAGATATTGATAATAATGTCCCACTTCGTGCAAAAAGGTGCGATACAATTGTGTATTCCTCACATGGTTCAGTTCAAAGGGAGCTTCAAATTTTCTCTTATGGGCAGTGAATTCATGGCCATCATCAACCAAACGCTGAAACTCCTCCTGATCCTCCACCCGCATTTTGCGTCCTCTCACCAAAGTTTTGGAATAATCCACTGCTTCAAGAATAATGGCCGGTGCATGATGTCCTTCATAACCATAAAAATAAGCAAGCCTTCCCCAAACGGGGTTGAGTAATTGCTCTTTTTTCGTAGGTTGTCTTAACACAATGTATTCAAGGCCTTCCAAATGTTCAGTTGGAAGAAAAGAAATCATCCTCATCAGATCTTCAACCGTACAGGCATGAGCATGATTTTCCAGGGTTTCTTCCACAAGAAAAAAATAATTCGCCCCCCCAATTTCCATGTCAAAATGCCGATGTTTTCCCAATCTTTCCCAAAAGATCTTCTGGTCGTAAAAGGGTTCGGGAATCACCATGCGGTTATTTTGACCATGACCTTGTTTATTCGTCCCAATATTTCGATTTCGTCGGGATGGATTTCTCATTTGATTTTAAAGACAATAAATAGAAATTATTTGCCCAAAATATTATTAGTCAGGGGAATAAAAAAATGTTCTCTATTGTCTAACTTCCAATTCTTTACCTCAAAAGCTAACTACTTAAAACAGAATCTATGAAAAACCTGATTTTTACCCTGTTTTTAACCACAGTGGTCAGTTTGGTTCAGGCGCAATCCGCCTTTGTCGGTGGCGTCATTCTGGACCAAAATGACAGTCCCGTTCAGGGAGCCAAAATCGAGCTGACAGGAGAAAATACCTATGGTGCGATCACCAATGCACAGGGTAGATTCAGAATTGCCAATGTAAAGCCGGGGGCTTATTCCATGCTTATTTCTTCGGTAGGGTACGACAGTTTAAGCCAAAATATAGAAGTGGCTGCGCCTTTTACCCGGCTGGATCCCATTTCTCTGGAACCCAAAAGTTTTAAGTTGGGAGAGGTTACCATTGAAGGCGAAGTCGCTCAAGCCATGCAAAAAGGCGATACTACGCAATACAATGCTGGCGCATTTAAAACCAATCCGGATGCAACCGCAGAAGACTTAATCCAGAAAATGCCTGGTGTTGTTGTTCAGAATGGAACCGTTCAGGCCCAGGGGGAAGATGTCAAACAAATTCTTGTGGATGGCAAACCCTTTTTCGGAAATGATCCTAATGCAGCTCTGAAAAATCTTCCCGCTGAAGTCATTTCCAAAATCGAGGTATTTGACCAGCAAAGCGAACAATCCAAATTCACTGGAGTTGATGATGGGGAAACCACCAAAACCATCAATATCGTTACCCGCACAGAAATGCGGAATGGTCAATTTGGGAAACTATACGCAGGTTATGGTTACGAAGACAAATACAAAGGCGGAGGAAGTTTTAATCATTTTGATGATGACCGTCGACTGACGATTTTGGCCCAGGCCAATAATATCAACCAGCAAAACTTTGCAACGGAAGACCTCGCAGGAATCGTATCCACAGGCCGTGGCGGGCGCGGTAGAGGTGGTCGTGGCGGAGGTGGCGGACCTGGAGGTGGAGGTCCCGGAGGCTGGGGTGGCGGCGATGCCAATAATTTCCTCGTTAACCAGCAGGGGGGAATTTCAACGACTAAGGCATTTGGGTTAAATTATTCTGACAAATGGGGCAAAAAAACATCTGTTACCGGTAGTTATTTCTTCAACCAAACTGATAATGTTTCTATCGAAGACCTGAATCGCATTTTTATCCTTGACTCTGATTCAGGCCAGACTTATGTAGAAAAAAGCGCTGCTAATAGCCAAAACATC
>JAGQVA010000514.1 GCA_020438265.1 Bacteroidota bacterium | reverse complement strand
TGCGTTTTTTAGGCTTCTTGGTAGTAACGGTGATTTCTTCTTTTTTCTCATTGAAGTCGACATAAAGTGTATCTCCTTCTTTGGTACTTCCGTCCAGAATCTCATCAGCGATTGGATCTTCGAGGTACTTTTGAAGAGCTCTTTGCAAAGGTCTTGCACCAAATTGTTTATCAAAACCTCTTTCAGCGATAAACTCTTTAGCTTTATCTGAAAGTACAATAGAATATCCTTTTTCTTCGATTCGGGCAAATACATCTTTCAACTGGAGATCAATAATTTCGAGGATATGCTCCTTATCGAGTTCATTGAAGATAATTACCTCATCGATACGGTTTAGGAATTCGGGTCTAAAGACCTTTTTCATGGCACCTTCAATGGTACTGCGCATGAGTTCAGCTGTCTGGCCCTCTTTGGCCTTAGTGCTAAAGCCTACACCCGTACCAAAGCTTTTAAGCTCTCTGACCCCAACGTTGGAAGTCATAATGATGACACAGTTTTTAAAGTCAATCCGGCGGCCCAATCCATCGGTAAGAATTCCATCATCCAATACCTGAAGCAGAATATTGAAGATATCCGGGTGAGCTTTTTCAATCTCATCCAACAGAACGACAGAATAAGGACGACGACGAACTCTTTCAGTCAACTGACCACCTTCTTCGTAGCCAACATATCCGGGAGGCGCTCCAATCAATCGGGAAACCGTAAATTTCTCCATATACTCACTCATGTCAAGGCGAATAAGAGCCTCATCAGAGTCGAACATATATCTGGCCAAAACTTTAGCCATTTCGGTTTTACCAACCCCGGTTTGTCCAAGGAAAATAAAAGAACCAATTGGTTTTTGTGGATCTTTCAGGCCAAGTCTGGAACGTTTGATCGCCTTAACCAACTTGTCAATCGCAGCATCCTGGCCAATAATTACGTCTTTGAGTTGGTCGCCCATCAACTTAAGTTTGGCTATCTCAGCAGCAGCAATCTTGGTTACAGGCACCCCCGTCATCATTGAGACTACAGAAGCGACATCGTCTTCACTTACAGTGTAACGTTTATTCTTGGTTTCTTCTTCCCATTCAATTTTAGCCTGCTCAAGTTCTTCAAGCAGCCTTTTTTCCTGATCTCTCAGCTGGGCAGCCTCTTCATATTTTTGGCTTTTTACTACTTTGTTTTTCAGTTCCTTCACTTCCTCAATTTTCGCTTCGAGATCGAGGATGCTTTGAGGAACATGAATATTGGTAATATGTACTCTACTTCCGGCTTCATCGAGAACATCAATGGCCTTATCAGGGAAGTAGCGATCAGAAATGTATCGGTCACTTAATTTTACACAAGCTTCGATCGCTTCAGGGGTGTAATTGACATTATGGTGATCCTCATACTTTGCCTTGATATTATCAAGGATAATCATGGTTTCTTCCAAAGAAGTAGGCTCTACCATAACTTTCTGGAACCTTCTTTCGAGTGCTCCATCTTTTTCGATGTATTGACGATATTCATCCAGGGTGGTGGCACCAATACACTGAATTTCTCCCCTTGCCAAAGCTGGCTTAAATATATTGGAAGCATCCAGGGAGCCTGAAGCTCCACCTGCACCAACAATGGTGTGAAGTTCGTCAATAAACAGGATGACATCAGGCGACTTTTCCAGTTCAGCCATGACGGCTTTCATCCTTTCTTCAAACTGGCCACGATATTTTGTACCTGCAACAAGAGAAGCGATATCCAGTGTCACTACTCGTTTATTATACAGGACGCGGCTGACTTTTCTTTGTATGATTCTCAATGCCAGCCCTTCGGCGATGGCAGTTTTCCCTACACCGGGTTCTCCTATCAGAACCGGGTTGTTTTTCTTACGTCGGCTGAGGATCTGAGCTACACGTTCGATTTCATTTTCTCGCCCAACTATGGGGTCGAGCTTGTTATCTTCAGCAGCTTTTGTTAAGTCTCTGCCAAAATTGTCAAGAACAGGGGTTTTTGATTTAGTAGGCTTTCGAGGCCTTTCTCCAGGGTTACTCATTTCGGATGATTCTGGTGGTTCACTTGAAACAGACATTCTGGGTGATTGGGGATCCTCTTTCATTTCTAATTCTGAGCGGACAACATCGTAGGTAACGCCAAATCTCGAAAGAATTTGGGCAGCTACATTGTTTTCCTCTCTTAAAATTGATAACAGAAGATGTTCCGTACCAATCACCGCACTTTTAAGCAGTTTGGCTTCGAGACGGGTAATTTTTAGTACCTTTTCGGCTTGCCGGGTCAGGGGAAGATTGGTTAAGTTTATGGTTGAAACTGTACCCTTGACCGCGTTTTCAATAGATCTTTTTAATTGAGACAGATCGATACCGAGATTCAAAAGAATTTTGATGGCCAATCCTTCACCTTCTCTAATTAGACCTAAAAGCAAGTGTTCGGGGCCAATATAATCATGACCGAGCCGAATCGCCTCCTCCCTGCTAAAGGATATTACATCCTTGACTCTATCTGAAAAATTTGATTCCATATACAACTTCATAAATGGCCTTTACCACTCGCATTGTGCCGGATTCATGCCAATACTGACTTTCCTGACAAGATGTCAGAATATTATCTCTAAAGAACGGATACCTATTGGCAGGGTTTCAGATTTTACCCTGCAGTTGCCATAATGTATATCGCTGAACCAAGAGCTATTAACATTAGATTCGCCAGAGATAAAGGGAGGAATTTTTTCCATCCGATATCCATCAACTGGTTGTATTTAAACCTTGGTAAGGTCCAGCGAACCCATACAAATACAAATACGAAGAATGCAGTCTTGAGTAGAAAAGTACTGACGCCTGCTGTTATTTGTAACCAGGCTGGCCAGGTTTCTACACCAAGGAGTCCTTCAAATGGTAAGAGATACCCGCCAAAAAAGAGAGTGGTTATCAGCATAGAAGCTGAAATTACATGAATATATTCGGCCACAAAAAAGAGGGCAAACTTCATTGAACTATACTCCGTGTGAAATCCACCTACAAGTTCCTGTTCTGCTTCGACCAGGTCAAAAGGAGCCCGGTTGGCTTCCGCAAAAGCGCAGACAACAAAAATCAGAAACCCTAGTGGGTTGATGAATGCATTCCATGCAAAACGTTGAGATTCCACAATGGCACTTGGCTTCAGAAATCCTTCTGCTCCTCCAAACTTTGCATTTGTAAGGATAATCACACTTACCACGGCAAGCCCCATTGCCAATTCATAGCTGATCATTTGGGCTGACGATCTCAACCCTCCGAGTAGTGCATACTTACTATTAGAAGACCAGCCTGCAAGGGTTACCCCATACACGGCGATGGAAGTAATCGCCAGAACATACAGGATACCAATATTTACATCGGCAATCACAAGAAATCCCCCTGTTGCTTCAGTCATGGCAATATCTCCTTTCGCAAATGGAATAACTGCCATCACAACCAGAGCGATTGTGACCGAAATAATCGGCGCAATAAAATGGACAAATTTATCCGCTACCGAAGGTACTATATCTTCCTTTAGAATCAGTTTGATTACATCTGCCAAAGGCTGTAATAGCCCCCAGGGGCCAACGCGGTTAGGTCCAACTCTTTGTTGGATCAGGGCAGCAACCTTTCTTTCCAGATATACACTGTAGGCAGCTGCAGTCAATAACACAAAAAGTGCTAAACCAATTAGTATGAGAGAATAGGTAACAAACTCCATGAAGCCAAGTTACTAAATTTTTATCGTTAGATCGGGCACAAGTTACAAACAAAGATGGCACCCTCCAAGCTTAATTTTCAGGACTTACCAAATACCATCCTGCAGTAGTAACAAAATCTCTGAAAAAAGGGATTTTTGTGATCAGTTTTGCCTGTTTAATGGGTTTTATCCCAAATTTAAACTTGTATATAGGGTTAATCAAAAAATGAATTTTTTCCCTGGTTAATAATCCGCTTTTTTGAATGATTCTTTCAAAGCGGTGTAGTGATATTCCGGTTTCCTTTACTTCAATTAATTCATCAATCGTTTTAGGCTTTTCTCCAAATGCCTTTAATATTCCTTTATAAAGTCCTGTTGGGAGAAGGTGATACCATGGTAAAAACGCCAGAAATTTACTCTTGCAAACCTGTTGATGTACTCCAAAAGGCATCCACCACGGTGGAAACCCGAAAAAAATATACCCTTGAGGGCTAAGGAACTTTTTTAAATATGGAATGAAAGCTTCCTGGTTGGGAATATGTTCAATAACATCCTTCAAAATGATCAAATCAAAATTGCCCTTATATTTTTCGAGAAAATCTTCATCCCAGACATTCTTTACCATAAAGTCAGCCTGGCCTGAGGCAATTTCTTCTTTAAATAAATGACAGGCGGTTTCAATTCGGCTGGTACTCAGGTCTACACCTAAAACCTGGCTTCCTCTTTCTGTAAATGGCTTTAAAACTCCTCCTTCTCCACAGCCAATTTCCAGGACTTTTAAGCCAGCCTTTACAGATATTCGCTTTTCAACAAATGGAACCAGATATTCTACCGAGTTATCTACCTGTTGTTGAAACCGAACGATTTTTGATTTATGTTGGACTAATGCCATGTATGGATTCTTTTTTCAAAAACTGGCCGCAAGATAGCATTTCAAAGTATAAAAAATACCCTGAAACACTTAGGAATCAGGGTATTTTTT
>JAGQVA010000513.1 GCA_020438265.1 Bacteroidota bacterium | reverse complement strand
CATAAAAGGGGAAGCCACAATGAGAATAATATATTTCCCCACGAAAAAGATCAACAACAGGGTAAGCATAAATACCAGGCTATCAGCAATAATTTCAGCCACAGGCTGAAGCCACTCCCAGGGAATCATCCCTGCCAGGGTTGCATCCAGATCACTGTTGGCAAAATACATTCCTGGCCCCAGGGCCAGCAACAGCATGACTGCCACACTGACCAGTCCCGGTATAATGACAAATCGCCATAAATTATGGGTTGTAATCAGGTTAATGGCCTTGCCATACACACTTATACTTGAAAAAATATCTTTAATCATATTTGTGTGGTCTATAATGATGCATTCTATTCCAGGATGATGGGAATCCTTTCTGTAAATGCATCTGTGGTTATTTCAAGATAATAATCATTTCCTTTTAAGAGATGTTTGGTTCTAATCGTTATCTCGTCCAAAGATTCGGAGATTAGTTTTGAGTTCAATATTACTTTTTGATTTCCTTTATACAGGGTATACGTCTGTATTTGAGCCTGGGAATCCTTTGTGCTGATAATCAGTTTTTTAGGTTCCAACTCAATATCCGTTTGAGGATTTACAGTGAAAGTAACCTGGTCCTTTTTTTGGGGTTCAGCTTTTGGTTTGGGTTTTATTTCAGCAACCTCAGGTTTTTTCCCTCTGAAAGGTTTTTCCTCCATACTTATTTTTACCGTGGATAAGTCCTCAACATTTGCCAGTAAAGAATCTGCAAAAACGGCATTCGGGATTCCGTAACCATATTTTTCGTCTGGTAAAGCGTATTGATCTCCACTTAGCCTGACTGCCTGGATGATATCTATATTTGATCTCTGGGGATGAGCTTGTCTCAAGCAGGCTACTACTCCTGCCACCAATGGCGCGGAAAAAGAAGTTCCATTGACTCCATAGATTCTATTGGAAGAAGACGTTGCCATTGTACGCGAACCCATCGCAACGACATCAGGCTTGACCCTTCCATCAGCACTGGGGCCGATAGAGGAAAAAGAGGACAAATTCCCATGACGATCAATGGAACCGATACAAAGGACGCTATCACCATCACAGGGAGCAACAATTTTTTCCCAGCTATTCATTCGCTCATTGCCGGCACTGGCAGTTACAATAATCCCCCTTCGGGCTGCCATTTCCGCAGCAAGGGTTGTAATGGCAGTATTACCATCCATATTTTCATATTTATAACTTTCTTCCTGAGAATCAAACACTGAATATCCCAAAGAAGTGTGTATGACATCTGCGCCCAATGAATCTGCCATTTCCATTGCCTGGACCCAGTTATATTCTTCCTGACGAGTCTCTGAAAATCGATTTTCTGTCCTGAAAAGCATAAAAGAAGCTTTAGGTGCTGTGCCAATCAGTTGGTCTGGCATATTCGCACCAATGACCGACATTACCTGTGTGCCGTGAACATCGTAATCATAAACAAAGGTATCTTTGTCAACAAAATCATAGGTAGCCAGAATTCTCCCCGAAGATCTGACAGAATCAAAGGCCTCAATTTTATCCACACCTCTGAAGCCAGCATCCATGATAGCAATTTTTACGCCTTCGCCTGAAAACCCTTTTTGATGTAGACCTTCGATTTTCAACATGGTATTCTGCAATTCAGCTTGCCCGTATCCAGGTATAGGGATGATATTTTGAGGTTGAAGTTGGAATTCCTTGGGCGGATCATTAGCCTCCATAAGTTTTCCTTTAGCCACTTTACGAACACCTTTGACAAAACTCAGGGTAAGAATTTCATTCTTCACACGAGGATTTATATTCACCGCTACTGCATTTAACCATCGGGAAGAACCAAGTGGTTTTCCTGCCAGCGCTCCCAATTCATCCATATAAGGTTGATAAAGCGGGAGATCCTGAACTGTAAAAGGGATATGATTGTGTTCACGCCTTTCCAATGCAGCCTGTGAAAGGTAATTTTCCGGATTTTCCAACAGACATGCGACATCGGGGCCTTTGTCTGTAAAAAATATCCAGACAGGTTCCTGAGCCATTAAAAAAGTAGTGGCCAAAAAGGCAATCAGGGTCAATATCAGGCTTCTCATATTTATTTCTTAATTTTCATTGCCAGAAGTGTTTCATTGCAAATGATGAAACAATTTACAGCCTTTGTTGGAAAAGAAAAAAGCTACATGTAATATGATCATACGTATTGTCAGGATGGAGTTCCAGGAAGACAAAATAGAGGAATTTCAGGGTATTTTTGAAAATAGTAAGCACAAAATCCGCAATTTTCCCGGATGTCTCCATCTGGAACTGCATCGGGACAAACATTCTCCCTGGGTAAGGTACACATATAGTATTTGGGAGTCGGAGGAAAAACTGAACAATTACCGTTATAGTGAGTTGTTCGCCTCGGTATGGCCCCAAACCAAAGCCTTATTTAGCGCCAAACCCATGGCCTTTTCACTGGAAAAAATAGAAGAAATTTGATATGGAATATCCAACCAAAATTATTTATGTCGGCGATCCACTATGCTCATGGTGTTATGGATATGCCGGAGAATTAGAGCGTCTTAAAGCACATTTTAAGGAAATTGAGTTTCAGATTGTAGTGGGCGGGCTGCGCCCATACACCCGGGAAGAGATGGACCCGGCCTTAAAAAGATTTCTGAGGAAACACTGGAAGGAGGTTCAGCAAAGGGCTGGTGTTCCGTTTTCTTACGATATTCTGGAACCCGAAACTTCCTTTGTTTACGATACAGAAAAGCCATGCCGGGCAGTAGTGGTTATGAGGCACCTTAATCCTGAAGCTGAATGGACTTTTTTCAAAAGAGTACAGCAGGCTTTTTATAGGGATAATTGCGATACCAATCACATCGGAACCTATTTTCCTCTTCTTTCGGAATTTGGGGTTAAAGAGGCTGACTTTGCGGCCCTTTTTAACGATGATAAAATTATCCAGGAAACTCGCAATGATTTTATCTGGTGCAAAGAAGTGGGAGCCAGTAGTTTTCCGACTACCATTCTGCAACACCAAAATCGCCTTTGGTTGATTGCAATGGGCTATACTTCGGCTGATGATTTGATTCCGCATACAGAAAAACTGCTCAATCAGGGAATAGAGGTTTAATCATGATTTGAAAGATTTTCTCTATTTTTGCCTGACGTTTATCCCGGTAAAATGAAAAATAAAAAGACCCAATATATTATTCTGGCTTTTGGTGTAGGACTGTTGATTCTTCTTCCCTGGCTGTTTAAGTCGCCGGTAACACCCGATAATCAAAGTTTGTTTACCAGTAATTTTACCATGCCTGAGGCCTCGGTAAGCAGGGGAGGAGAGGTGGAAGGACTTTGGGAAAGAGGCAATACCTATTATGCAAATAAGGAATATTCCCTGGCGATTAATGATTTTGAATCGGTCCTGAATGATAGCAGTTTTTATCGAAAACCTCAGGTGCAAATTCTCCTTGGAGCCTGTTATATCGCATTGAGCGAAACGGAAAAAGGGGCCGAAATTTTGGGAAATGTTGATGAAAACAGTTTTGAATTTGACCGTGCAACCTGGTATCGTGGGCTAGCTTTTCTTCACATGAATAAAGTGGATTCTGCCAAAACACATTTTGAAAACCTCACTCTGGATGAAAAAGGAGAATATCACAAACAGGCCTCCAAACTCCTCAAACAACTTAAATGACGGATAATTCTTTCTCTTTACCGGTAGCAGATCTGCATTGTGATCTGTTATCATATTTGGTGCATTTTCCCACCGCTGATCTGAATACGCTGGAAGATATTGGCGCATCCTTGCCTCATCTCAAGGCGGGAAACGTGAAAATTCAGGTACTGGCGATGTTCAGCCTGTCTCAACCTGGAAGTGTTGATTTTGTACGACGACAGGCACAGAAATTTGTGGAGTTGAGCCAGTCAAAAGATTTTACCGCGATCCATTCTGTGGCTTTAGCCCGGAATGCTGCGACTGCCGGTACGGTAGGAATTATTCCCGCGATTGAAAACGCATCGGGGTTATGTGAAACTGATGAACCCATTTCAATGGCTTTCCAGCGCATGGAAGAGATCATCGATACTACGGGCAGAATTCTGTATCTGGGGCTTACTCATCATACCGAAAACCGGTTTGGGGGAGGAAATTTTAGTGATAATATTGGAATCAAACCGGATGGAGAAGCTTTATTGGAGTATCTTCATGGAAGGCAAATTTGCATAGATCTGGCTCACACCTCTGATGCACTGGCTTATGACATTCTGGATGTGATTACCAAAAAGTCCCTGGATATTCCAGTGATTGCCAGTCACTCGAATTTCAGACCGGTTTGCGATCATGTTCGCAATCTGCCCGATGAGCTGACCAAAGAAATTATTGATCGGAAAGGGTTGATAGGGATCAATTTTCTTCGGGCGTATGTGGATGAAGAGAATCCACGAAAGTTGTTTGACCACATTCTGTATGGAAAATCAATCTCTTATGCAGGTAGAGCGGCCCTCGCTTTTGGAGCAGATTTTTTCAGCATTAGAGATTTCCCGGATTCTACCCGTTACCCGTTGTTTTTCCCAGAACATGAAAATGCAAGCAAATATCCTGAAGTATTGAAAGAATTAACAGAACATTTTCACGAGGAAGAATTAGCTAAGAGATTGGCATGGGATAATGTGATAGATTTTTTGGCGTGG
>JAGQVA010000512.1 GCA_020438265.1 Bacteroidota bacterium | reverse complement strand
CATCCCAGGCGTATCCATTATAATTCGATCCTTTCACGGTAATCGTACCGTCTTTCGAAATAGACAACCATTCATAATCACATTCTCTTCCTTTGAGAATGTCGGTCTGATAGGAGAAATCCATGTGGTGAACGAACTTCCATACCTTACTTGAACCTCTTTTTAAGCAAGATTCTATTTCCCTGGGGTTGTTTGTTTCTTCCATAATTATGCAATTTTTTTAAAGGAAATGAATCGAAAAACCTGCTTGTACGCATTTTTCGACATAATCTTTATATATAACCTCTTTAAGATTATTATATTACACAATATAACAAAATAATAACAAAAAACATCCAATAAAAATACTTATCTCATCTCATTGTATGATTAATATCAATTATTTGGGAGGATCATTTTGCTCATTTCATTCTCCTTTTCCAAAATGTCTTTAAGCAGTTGAAACTGATTGCGACATCGATTCAGATTCTGCTCAGGGTAATGGATTTTATAATAAATGTCCCCGTTCAGGTAATCAGTCAGAAAACGAATTCCCATAATCAGGGTGATTACCTTTGCTCCAAGAACCAGATTCTGCCTTTCGGTTGAAGTAATAAAAGATCCGGCTCCGGCTAAATAACCCTCCACAAGTGCCTGATAAATCTCCAGCCGAACAAAAACCCTGGAAAGGTCTGTTTCGTCTTCTGCCGCCGGACTGGTAAAGGTTCTTACCATATCGCCAAAATCGTAGATCACTGACCCGGGCATGACTGTATCCAGGTCAATGACACAAATCGCCTTTCCTGTCTTGCGATCAAATAAGACATTATTGATTTTTGTATCGTTATGGACGACCCTGATGGGCAGAACTTTACGAGCCAATAAATCAAGCATCTCCGTTTTAATCGTCCCGACTTTCCTGGCAAAAACAATTTCTTCCTGCGCCTCTTTTACCCTGCCCGCAAAATCTTCCAGAATGGCTTTTTCCAGATTCTCATACCTCCAGCCGATGTGATGAAAACGGGGAATACTTTCCCCAATCGATTCAGCATCGAGATCTGAAAGGTATAATTGAAATTCACCTATCGCTCTGGCAGCCTCATACGCCTGAGTTGTATTGGCCACTTCATTGATCGCTTCGGTTTCTTCAATAAAGGTGAAAATTCTCCAAAAAATTCCTTCTGAATCCTGAAAGTAAGGTTTTCTTTCCTTGCCGGGAATGACCTGCATACATCTTCGGTCAATGTCAGAAACTTTCATTTCTTCCAGTTTCTGACGGATATGATCACTAACGATTTTGATATTCTCACAAACCAAAGCTGTGCGTGTAAACACCTGATGATTGACTTTTTGTAAAATCAGACGGGGCTGGGACTCCCCGTCTTTTAGTGTTACGAGATACGTATCGTGAATATGACCAGAACCAAAAGGTGTGATTTCCATCATTTCACCTTTTGTCAGAAAATGAGAGAGGGCCTTTTTCGCAGGCAAACGGGTATCTAATCCCATAGTTTTTCAGGATAAACTCCCTCGTCAATCAATTCGCGAATCTTGTTCACCACCACTGGACGGTCTTCTTTATAGGTTACCCCAAACCAGGCCGAATCAGAAGTCAATACTCTCGTTGTAATAAGGTTTTCCTCCATCATCCGTGTTACAACAGAAGGAATGTACAGCTCTGCGCGAAGGTTATCTTTGTTGGCAGAAATAAATTCGGCAAAATAACGCTGAATATGGCCAAAGATCATCGGCGTAAAACCAAACATATTCATCGAAACGATGGTATTTCCCGGTAGTGATACTTCTTTCCCTTCGTCTTCATACACAATAGAATTGCCAGCCCAGCCGATTTTTGTTCTTTCCGTAACACTTACCAGATTGCTTTCGGCATCCGTCACACAAACCCCACGAGATACAAAACCATTTTCCGAAAGCGTGTTTTCAAGTTTATATCCAACCATACTAAAAAGCGGGTCATCAGGCTGGAGTTTTTTCAAATAATTGCCGATCGTTTCAAAAGCCTCTTTACCATAAAAATCATCTGCGTTAATCATGGCAAAAGGAGTATCAATCACGTCTTTGGCAACCATGACAGCATGGCCTGTACCCCAGGGGCGGGTACGTTCAGAAGAATAAGTGATCCCTTCAGGGACATTATCCAGTTCCTGAAGAACGTAATCCACTTCTATTTTTCCTGCAAATTTACCTGCAAAACTATCCTTAAATTCGTCTTCAATACTTTTGCGAATCACAAACACCACTTTGCCAAATCCGGCCCGCATCGCATCGTACACTGAATAGTCAATAATCGTTTCTCCAAAAGGCCCCAGGCCATCAATTTGTTTTAAACTGCCGTAACGGCTACCAATTCCCGCCGCTAATATTAAAAGAGTTGGTTTCATTAATCAGATTTAATTTTGCCGTGAATCTCCCATCTTTTATTCACATTGGCAACCTGAAAACAAAAAAAGTGGGAGCACAGGATCGATTCCTGGTCCCACAGAACCAAACTCAAACTACTTCATTCTTTAAATTGGGAAATAATTATTTTTATACAAAATCTCCATTGGCACAGAAGATATGTAAAGCATTGCCCAGGGGATGAAACAAAAAAGGTGAAAGAATCCATTGTTCTTTCACCCTGTTATTTTGCTGATAGACAGCCTGTTTTAGTAGCCCAGCCCTGTTTAACCTTCCAGGAAATCCTGAGTGGGGTTACTTTTCAAGCTTTTCTGATCTTTTTTCATTTCTTCCCCCAGAATGCTGGCTGCTGTAAATGAAGATACCATCTGGTTCATCATATCGCTGGCATTCGATGGAGAGTTAGGAAGAAGCATAATCGTATTTGAATGGGAACCAATTGCCTGTAACGTATCATAGTGCTGTGTTACTACGATCAGTGCAGAAGCTTCCTGGGAATTGATACCTACTTTGTTCAAAGCTTCCACAGAGTCTTCAAGGCCTTTGGCAATTTCCCGACGCTGGTCGGCGATACCCTGTCCCTGAAGTTTTTTACTTTCAGCTTCGGCCTGAGCAATTTTTACAATTTTTATTCTTTGTGCTTCGGCTTCATACTCTGCAGCAACTTTCTCACGCTCAGCTGCGTTAATACGGTTCATAGAAATTTTCACCTGATGATCAGGATCAATATCAGTAACCAATGCTTTCACAATACCATATCCATAATTGGCCATTGCTTCATCCAGTTCAGCTTTAATAGCAATGGCGATATCATCTTTGCGGGCAAAAACATCATCCAAACGCATTTTTGGCACTTCAGCTCTCACGGTATCAAATACATAGGAAGTAATCTGAATTTTGGGGTCTTCCAGTTCATAAAACGCTTCCTCAACTTTTGATTTGATTATTTGATACTGAACAGAAACTTTTAACTGTACAAATACATCGTCCAGTGTTTTGGTTTCCACGTTTACATCAAGCTGCTGAACCTTAAGACTAAGACGACCGGCAACGGAATCGATGATTGGAATTTTAATCTGAAATCCGGCAGGGGCAACGCGCTGGAATTTTCCCAACCGTTGGATAATGACAGCTTGTTTTTCTTTTACGATTACCCATCCACTGCGGATAAATAAAAGACCCGCGAGACCGGCAATTGCTAATGGTATAATACCCATAATTTATTATTTAATGTTAGTTGTGATAATCTGTTAGATATAAAAAATCTTGTTTCAATTTAATCTGTCGTTCTGTAAAGTCAAAAATTACACAATATTATTTTTATTTTTGCAACTCAAATAAAGAAAATGTCAACAAAACCTACCATACCACAAGGAACCCGGGATTTTCCACCCGAAGTCATGCTGAGAAGAGAGTTTATTTTTAATACCATTAAAACTGTTTTCAGAAAATATGGCTATGCCCCGCTGGAAACACCCTCGATGGAAAATCTTTCAGTACTAACCGGAAAATACGGAGAAGAAGGAGACCGGCTCATTTTTAAGATTCTGAATTCAGGTGATTTTCTCAGTAAGGCTACTGAGTTTGAAGACTCCAGGAAACTGAGTTTTGAAATCTCCAAGCGCGCTTTACGCTATGACCTGACCGTGCCTTTTGCGCGGTTTGTTGTGATGAATCAGAATGACATTACGTTTCCTTTTAAAAGGTACCAGATTCAGCCGGTATGGCGTGCCGACCGCCCCCAGAAAGGCCGGTATCGGGAGTTTTACCAGTGCGACGCAGATGTGGTAGGCTCTGATTCTCTGATTTATGAAGCGGAATATATCTGTATTCTGGATGAAGCACTTTCCAACCTGGGACTGGATGATTTTACGATCATACTTAATAACCGGAAAATTCTTTCAGGGTATGCAGAAGTAATCGGGCAATCTGATAAATTCGTCGATGTGTGTGTCGCCATTGACAAACTGGATAAAATTGGAGAAAAGGGTGTGCGAAAAGAACTTGCCGACCGGGATATTCCTTCAGAATCTGCCGATCAGCTTTTTAAGATGATCACCTTCACAGGAACTACAGAAGAAAAAATCAATTTTCTCAAAGAAGCATTTGCCGGTAGTGCAACGGGGCTGCAAGGAGTAGCAGAAATGGAGGAAGTATTTCAGATGTATCAGAATTTATCATCCTTTAAAGGAAAGGTAGACTTTAATCTTCAGTTAGCACGGGGCCTGGATTATTATACAGGAACAGTGTATGAAGTAAA
>JAGQVA010000511.1 GCA_020438265.1 Bacteroidota bacterium | reverse complement strand
CCCGCAAGCTTTTGAAGAAACGCTCAAAGCATCAGGAATTCACATTCTTCACCACCAAATCTTCAGAGACCATCACCCTTATCAGAAGGCTGATTTTGAGTTTTTCTTTGAAGCCCAACATTCTTCCGAAAAACAGCCCTTTTGCCTGCTTACTACCGAAAAAGACTATTTTCGGCTAAAAAATCAGTCCTGGATTAAGGAAATTTCAAATATTCCATTAGCTTTTGTCCAAATGGAACTAAATTGGTGGGAAGGAGAAAAGCTGCTCCTGGAAATGCTCCCAAAATAATCCTTGATATTTTTTCTCTTTCTCCTATTTTGTCAGCTATGCAGAATCAAAACACCGCAGAAATGGTGCGTAAAGCGCGAATTGAATCTCTGATCAACAGGCTCAATCAGGACCTGTTTGAAAAAGAAAAGGCAATCAGACTTACCTTGCTTACCGCTTTGGGAGGGGAAAGTATTTTTCTCCTGGGGCCTCCTGGAGTAGCCAAAAGTATGATTGCCCGCCGCCTGAAATACGCTTTTGCCAATGCCAAATCTTTTGAATATCTGATGGGTAAATTCAGTACCCCCGATGAAGTGTTTGGGCCTGTTTCGATCAGTAAGCTGAAAAATGAGGATAAATACGAACGACTGACGGATAAATATCTTCCCGGTGCCAATATTGTCTTTCTGGACGAGATTTGGAAGGCGAGTCCGCCGATTCAAAATGCGCTGCTGACAGTATTGAATGAGAAAATCTACCGCAATGGAGAACAGGAATTTAAGGTAGATCTTCGGGGGTTGATTTCTGCGTCCAATGAACTTCCTCTGAAGGGAGAGGGGCTGGAAGCGCTCTGGGACCGTTTTTTGGTGCGACTTATTGTGGGTAATATTGACAAAGAGGCTCTGTTTGAAAAACTGATCGCTTTGTCAGGAGATGCGAATTATGAGGACATCGTTGATGAAGAGTTGAAAATAACGGGACAGGAATACGAAGAATGGCAGAAATCCATTGGTAAAGTCAAAATTCCTCCTCATATATTAGGTCTGATCAATTACCTGAGAGTAAAGATTAAAAAGCGCAACATCAAAGCAGGTCCTGAAGAACAAATGTATGTTTCCGACCGGCGATGGAAAAAAATCGCGCACTTACTCCGCACTTCTGCTTTTTTTAATGACCGCGACGAAGTAGACATGATGGATAGTTTTCTCATTGCTGATTGTATCTGGGATCAGGACAATCAAATTAGCGAGGCAAAGGAAATGACTTATTCAGCGATTCAGTCTCAGGGCTATAACCGTCTGGTCAATTTATCTCCCATTCGCAATGAACTCGAATCCATTCTGGAAGAGGTCGTCAAAGAAACACAAATCATTGAAAAGGAAACCGTTCGCCAGATGAAGGTTTACCGGGACAACATGGAGAATGATTATGTGAGAATTAAGAATTTCTGGGGAGAAAATTCGGATGCATTTGCCAGAGTGGAAGACCTTGAAAAGGTAAATCCGGAAAAAATTGCTTACGTCCCGATATTTGAATTGGCAGGAAAAATTTTCCGCCCTTTCCAGACTTACGGAGTAATGAGAAAGGAAGAATTCGTTTTATTTAATAATCAACGCGAGCTTGGAATTGAAACGGAAGAAGTTGAAAAGGAAAAGATTATTCCCAAAAAGCCTTCTATTGAAATGGTCAGGGTCTGGAACAGTCAGATTCAGATTTTGATCGAATCTTGCGAGCAATTTCTGGCAAAAGTAGAAAAACAGAAAGATAAAGATCAGCAGTATTTGCATAATAATCTGTTTGTAGAGAAAGAACTGGCCGCCTATGCAAAAGCAGGAATGGAAAGTACCTCCAATGATATCGTAGCCTTAAAACTGGAAATTCAAAAAGCGCAACATAGCTATGAATCTATTAAAGAGAGTTGATGAAGAATTAAGTGGATTTATCCAGTTTGGAGGAATTTTAAATGAAGACCTCCGGGAAGAAATTGCGCTGATTTTTTTCTCACATCTCTATGATCCGGATTATGATGCAAGGGAAAACCTCAGCAAATTGGATCTCGCACATAAATACCCCAACTGGTATGGGTTAATGGATCGTTTGCTTCAGCATCAGGATCTGCGGGACCTGACCCGAAATAATGAAGACCTGGCTTTTAGCATTGCCAAGGAAGCCTTAAACTGGTGCAAACGCATCGCTCGACAGTTTGAAGCCAGCGGCGAACATTTTCACGAAGAATCAGACTTAAAATACCTTTCTTCTCATATTCAGAAAGCGCCCGTAGAGCAGTGGGAGAATATGCTGATCAAACTTGATGAATGGTACCCAAGCCATCAGCAAAGCTGGGAATTTTATCGAAAAACCCTGGTTGACAGTAGTTCTCAGGCTAAGGAATCCGACGCGTCAACCCAGGAAAAAGAACGCCTGGAAAAAGATTTATCCATTCTCAAGCAAAATATCATTAACGAGTGGAGCGGGTTTTTACATCACAAAAAACACACCCTGGAGGAAGCCTTTCTGGATGAATCATTTGCTTCTTATGTAGAAGATTTATCATCCAAGGTAGATCAGTTGAGTGAGCTGGGCGAACTTCTGGCTCCGTTTTACAATTTCCTGGGCCATGTCTGGAATGATGCATTGGGAGCCTGGGATTATGTAGAATGGGATAAACTGGAAGAGTATGCCGATAGCCTTCAGCGTGATCCTCATTTGCGGGAATTAGCCGATTTGCTTGGGCGTTGGAATACTGCAAAAAAACAGGTTGAGGAACAAAAAATGATGGAACCCATGCCCGAAAGGGACTGGAAACCCAATCCTTACGGGAAATCAGAGATTATCGGGATTCATCACAGTTCTCAGCTGGAGGCGATGTTGCCTTCAGAAATCGCCTTATTAAGCTCTCCCGAAACAGAAATTATCCTCTCGAAAAAATACGTCGAAAACAAACTCCTCACCTTTCAGTATCGCTCTTTTAATTTCAGCACTTCAAACACCCGTCAGCAGGAAGTAACCAAAATCGCTGACAGCGATGAAAAAGGGCCTATCATCATCAATATTGACACCAGCGGTTCTATGTTTGGCGCGCCTGAGCGGATCGCCAAAGCATTAGCCTTGGCTATTCTGGAAATTGCCCTCAAGCAAAAACGGCGTGCATACCTCATCTCCTTTTCCACCGGAATCAAAACCCTGGAAATGACCGGTATGGAAGAGAACATTACCCAGATGATTGAGTTTTTGCGAATGAGTTTCCACGGGGGGACAGATATTCAGCCAGCGTTAAAAGAAACGCTGAAGATGCTGGAAGAAGAACACTTCAAAAAGGCCGATGTACTTATCATTTCTGATTTCATTATTCCCCGACTTGACCGTAATACATTTGAGAAAGTTCAGCAACTTCGACGGGAAGAAGGAACCAGTTTTCACAGCCTTTTTGTGACGCGGAGGCCGGATATGTCCGTTCCGCCACTGCCTATTTTTGATAATCACTGGTTGTATGATCTGGATAACCCCAAGGTGATTCGGCAGACGGTGAATCATTTTGAAGTATTGGGGGATGGGGAGTAAATGTTAAATTACCTTCAAGCTTTGGATCTGTAATTCGTATAAAACACCCATGCATTGAATGCATAGAGTAGAATCAGAATCCCCAAATTTCCCAGCAAGAAGGTAATAAGTAGCTCCTGATGAGGTTTCCCTGATACAAATAATAGCAGTGAAGACGCAATTAAAGGGATAAATCCTTTGATTAGATATGTTTTCTCCGGAGGGAAAGATCTATTCATTAAATGGAAAACGATCATGGATAGAATACTTGCCATGATCGTGATTAACAAAACAATGATAAAAACCATTCCCAAGTCGCCATAAATAGGATTGGGATAAAAATATCCAAATACAAAAGGGCTGACCATTACATAAATGAAAAGTGTGATCAACTGCAAACCCCAGTCAAATTTTTTCATGGTTCTTAAGTGTATTAGTGTTGTTTAATTAATAACTATTCGCCGCATATTTTGCGGTGAATAAGCGAGTTTTTCGCCGCATCTGCATATTATCGGCTAAAATGTGCGACAAATAAACATTCCTTCCAATAAATTCTATTTCATATCCACAGGAAAAATCAAAAACAACAAAACGAATAACCCATAGAACAGAAGTGGTGCTCCGGGAATCCAGAGAAGTACATTCGCCAGGACGATATTTCCAGCGCTTTTGAGCAACCAGGCGCCTAATGTAGCCAGGAAAACCCCAAATGTTAAGGAGAACATGATAGAATTATCGGTTCCGCCGGTGCCTTTGAGCATATCGGAAATCATGAAATAGACTGCGATTAGTATTCCGATCGTATCAACACCCAACCCAATATAGAAGAGCCAGATTTTCATTGAATGAAAGTTAAGATAGATGTTATTCTAATTTACATCTATTCACTCAATGGAAAAACAAAAATTTAGCCTCCCGATGAGCGTTTTGTTATTTCACCACATAGAGCTATGGTGGCTAAGCCACACATGCCGCATTACATTGATTTTTTTCTTGAACCACAAAGAAAAAAGGACACAAAGATAATTATTTCAACACTTATGTAAGCTTCTGTATTACAACCGTATAAAAGTTTACAAAAAAAACAAAGTTTTAGGCCTTATGTTCAGGGTAAACGTATCTAAAACCCATGA
>JAGQVA010000510.1 GCA_020438265.1 Bacteroidota bacterium | reverse complement strand
AAAAAAACAATCGATTGCTAAGTAAAAACAATCGATTGTGTAATTTATGAGCAAACTAAGCCTTTGTATGCAAAAAATCAATGATAATTAAAGTTTCCCCAATCTCTGTGATCACAATCTTTGGTAAACTGATTATAAAAGAATGATTGGATTAGAAGGATCAAATATGAAATTGTACTTATAAAATGAGTTCGTATTGCCATTTCTATTTTGGTGGAACTGACTTAACCAGTTTTCGGGTTGATTCCCGAACAATGATTTGGGTAGGTAAGACGATATTCTCTGGAGGAGAAGAGTGCTTGGCATTAATCCTTTTAATAATTTGTCGGGCAGAGGAGCGTCCGATTTCTAAGGCTGGGTGGGAAACAGTTGTAAGCTGTGGTTCGACAATGGAAGCAATCGGGTCATCATTAAAACCAATAAAAGAAATATCATCGGGAATTTTTAGTCCTGCTTTTTTAAGCTCAATCATGGCGTGCACTGCTACAGTATCATTAGCAGAAAAAATACCATCAGGAAGTTCTTTTAACTCCAATATAGCCTTGGCATTTCTCACCCCTTCTTCTCCACTAAGCAATCCCGAAAATACAAGTTTTTCATCATAGGGGATTCCGTTTTTTTCCAAAGCGTCCTGATAACCGGCTCTTCGAAGTTTGTAAATTTCACGGTTTGGAGCGCCCGTAAAGTGCACGATTTTCCTGCATCCGGAATGAATTAAATATTCGGTTGCCTCGAAAGCTGCTGCAAAATTATCGATCATCACTTTGTCCTGGGGAAGGTTTTTTCCTACCCGGTCTGCAAAAACCAGCGCAATGTCATTGTCTATAAACAGGTTAAAATGAGAAAAATCTTCCGTTTCCATAGCCATAGAGGCGATTACTCCATCGACCCTGTTGGAAAAAAAGGTTTCTGCATTAGCGACTTCTTTTTTATAAGAATCGCAGGATTGGGAAATAATCACATTATACCCTGCATCGTTAGCTACTTCTTCAATCCCGCTAATCATGGAAGATATAAAAGGTCGGTTAATCCAGGGAATCAGCACACCAATGGTGTTGGTTTGTTTTTTTCGCAAGCCGGCAGCAATGGTATTGGGAATATACCCCATTTCTTTAGCTGCTTGTAAAACTGCTTTTTTCGTTTTATCCCCGATACTATGATGATCGCTGAGCGCTCTTGAAACGGTTGTTCCTGAAACTCCCAGATGTTTGGCAATGTCATAAATTGTAACCCTTTTCTTTTTCTCCATGTTGGTCAGTTGATTTTCTTAGCGGAAGATAAAAGGTGTATTAGTTATAGCAATTTTAAATATTAGTGAGGCTTGAAAGATAGGAATATTCCCCGGATATTCTCTTTTTCGCTAAGTTAATAAATTAATTATAACTTTTACGCAATCGATTGTGTAAATAAAAAAAATCTTATACCTTTACCTTTGCTCACAATCGATTGTGTAAATTCTGCTTTGATTTTCGTCGATTCCATAAAATCATGAAACAGATTGAAATAAAGTGTTTGGTACTTTTTGTAGAGCCTTTGGGGAGGTGAAAAGATTGTTCCGGAGGAGATATTTTATCTAAACAAACTTCTGAAATGACTCTTTTTACATTCCCCAACAGGTTTACTGAATCAAATTGTTAGATGGCTTTATCCTGATATTTTTTATTTTTAGAAATTGTATCTATTTGCATGGACAATCCTGAAAAGTGGAATTTCCAGTTTGGGATCAGGAAGAATTTACATCATCACTAAATAAATTTAACATACTTTGAGTACATCACTATTTGACATATCAGGTAAAGTCGCCATCGTTACCGGTGGAGGCGGCGTTTTAGGCGGAAGCATCTCAAACTGGCTGATAAAGGCTGGTTGCAAAGTGGTTGTTTTGGATATCAGAGCAGAAAAAGTGGCTGAAAGAGTTGAAGAACTAAAAGAATTGGGGGGAGAGGTTATTGGTCTGACTTCTAATGTTTTGGATGTGGAAGAAATGAAAACCACGCGTGAAAAAATTCTCGGTCAATGGGGAAGAATTGATATTCTGGTTAATGCAGCAGGAGGGAATCTCCCGGGAGCTACCCTGACAGAAGAACAAACCGTCTTTGATATGAAAATCGAAGACTTCGAGAAAGTTACCAATTTGAATATGAACGGCACGGTTTATCCCTGCCTGGTTTTTGGAGAGGCAATGGCCCAGCAGGGGAGTGGGAGTATCATTAATATTTCTTCCATGGCAACTTTTTCAGCAATAACGAGGGTTCCTGGTTATTCTGTAGCTAAAAGTGGTATCGATATTTTTACTAAATGGCTGGCGATGGAATTAGGGCTTAAATTTGGAGAAAAGGTAAGAGTCAACGCCATTGCTCCGGGCTTTTTTATTGGCGACCAAAACCGCAGAGTACTGATTAATCCGGATGGAAGCTATACAGAGCGAAGCAAAAAAGTGATTGCCAGGACGATTATGGGGCGGTTTGGAGACATTACCGAATTGAATGGAATTGTACAATTTCTCTGTTCTGATGCGGCCAGTTTTATTACAGGGACGATCATCCCGGTGGATGGAGGATTTAGTTCTTTCAGCGGGGTATAGCTCTTTTGACGACTAGTAGGTTAAAACACGGAGGCACAGAGGATTAATGTGGATTTGTGTATGGGTTAGCCAAAAATCTCTTTGCCTCCGTCTCTCCGTGTTTTCATTTTTCAATAAATAAATCACCTCAATGCAATTAATCAAAACCCTCAGATGGTTTGGAGATAAAGACCCGGTGAGTCTTTCAGACATCAGGCAAGCTGGCGCCACAGGCGTAGTTACTGCTCTGCATCACATCCCCAATGGAAATGTGTGGTCCGTTGAAGAAATCCAAAAGGTGAAATCCAGGATTGAAGCGGCTGGTCTTACCTGGGAAGTGGTAGAAAGTCTTCCCGTGCATGAAGCGATCAAACAAGCAACTTCAGATCAGGATGCGATTATTGAAAACTATAAAATAAGTCTGAGAAATCTGGGGAAATGTGGCGTAAAAACGGTCTGTTATAATTTTATGCCTGTGATTGATTGGGTGAGAACAGATCTCCATTATCAATTGCCTAATGGGGCGGAGGCCATGTATTTTCAGCTCAGTATGTTCATTGCTTTTGACATTTTTATTCTGAAGCGTCCTCATGCAGAATCGGATTATACACCCAAACAGGTTGCACAAGCCCAATCTCTGTACGAGCAAATGAGCCCTGAAGAAGCTGAAAAGCTGGCTTATAATATCATCATTGTTACCCAGGCCTTTATTGACGGATCTGTGGACCCCAATGAGGCAGATCCCAAGAAGATTTTCCTGCAATTATTAAAAAAATACGATCATATTGATAAGTATCAACTCAGGGAAAATTTCGCTTATTTTTTGAATGAAGTGATTCCTGTAGCGGAGGAAAGTGGAGTGAAATTAGCTGTGCATCCCGACGACCCTCCATTTCCATTATTAGGACTTCCCCGGATTGTGAGTTCGGAAGAAGATTTTGAATGGTTAATACAGGCAGTTCCTTCCCTGCATAATGGAATTACTTTTTGCTCGGGTTCACTCGGAGCCCGACCTGACAATCATTTGCCTTCCCTTTTCAGGAAATTTGGCAACAGGGTTCATTTCCTGCATTTGAGAATTACGAAACTACTTGAAAACGGAGATTTCTTCGAGGCTGAACATTTGAGCCCCAATAATGGCGTGATTGAGTTGATGGAGGCAATAATTGAAGAGCAAAATTCTCGTCAGCATGCAGGAAGAGCTGACCTGAATATTCCCATGCGTCCGGATCACGGACATAAAATTCTGGATGATTTTAAGCGGAAAGCGAATCCGGGTTATCCATTGATTGGGCGATTGAAAGGGTTAGCGGAATTATATGGTTTGGAACAAGGACTTAGATATAAAATGAAATATGAAAACATTTAAGCTATTTTTCCCTGTATTAGTTTTAATCTTTTTGATAGCGAACTGCGCAGAGAAAATTCCCCAGAATCCTCCGGCAGAAAAATCTTCTCTCAAAGCAGCCTATAAGGATGATTTTTATATCGGTGCAGCTTTGAACCGATCTCATATTAACGAGTCTGTTCCCGAAGCGGCAAAGATTATCGAAAAAGAATTTAATACCATTACCGCTGAAAACGTGATGAAATGGATGCATATCCACCCGGGACGGGATAGCTTCAATTTTGACATGCCGGATAAATTTGTCGCTCTGGGAGAGAAGAATAACATGTTTGTCATCGGGCATACCCTTGTCTGGCATAGTCAGTTGGGGCGATGGGCTTGGGACATCAAAGAGCCTGAAGAAATGAAGGCCGTTCTGGAAAATCATATTTCCACCATTGTGGGGCGATACAAGGGAAAAGTTCACGGTTGGGATGTCGTGAATGAAGCTTTAAACGAAGACGGGACCCTGCGAAAAACCGTTTTTCTGGATGCTTTGGGAGAAGATTATCTAAAGCTGGCTTTTGATCTGGCAGCTAAGGCTGATCCTGAAGCCGAATTGTATTATAACGATTACAGCCTGACGAATCCCGCCAAAAGAGCCGGAGTCGTTCGCCTGGTCAAACAACTTCAGGAAAGCGGAACCAAAATCGATGGGGTAGGGATGCAGGCGCATTGGGGGCTGACCTCTCCATCCATTGAAGAAATCGAAAACAGTATTCTGGAA
>JAGQVA010000509.1 GCA_020438265.1 Bacteroidota bacterium | reverse complement strand
GACGCCAGTGGAATAGCCAATTCCGGATTCCAGTCGAGCTTTTTTATTTTTTTAAAATCCTCCTGGATGCAGCTTGTCAAAAAAAGTATAGCTACCCAAATGGGAATGAAAAGTTGGGTTTGACGCATTGTATTTGATGTTATTACATTGAGGTTTTTGACAATAATCGGGATTATGCCCAATTATTGACTAGAAAATAAATTTACATAAAAATCATTAAATCCTCCACTAGCTTGCCACCATTCGGGGAGTCCGGGGATGATAATTATGTGGCTGACAATACCGCGAGAAAAACGGAAGAAACGGCCAGAAGTCTAATTCTGTAAATTTGACATCCAGTTTTAATGGCGCGTTGGGGGTATAATGATCGAGGATATAAGTAAGGTTTTCCGGATAAACCTCATAGGAAAGGTGGAAAAGCAGGTCTCCATTATCCTCCTTACTGACCTGATCCAGGTTTTCGAGTTTTTCCAACCATTCCGATATGCCATCTTCAAGCATCACTCCCTGATTGGGGATGAAGGCGATAGCTGTTCCTTGTTGATCTGACATTAACTGCCGATGTTGAGTCAGGCTTTTTTCGTAATCAAATTCGGGAAGATCATTTTCCTTTGTTCGCCGGTTATTGTATTGAAATTGTGTGTAATCTGTAAACTTTGTGACAAGTTCTTCATCTTCTTTCGTCAGGTAAAACAAACTTCCGAAGAAAGTCTTAAAATCCTCCTCCATTCGTTTTATATTTTTGAGGAAAATTTCCTGCTCTTCAGGGCTATTTACATGGAAAGGCGGGTAAGTCGGATTTTGAAAGCCCTTTTCATCTTTTTTGTGTACGGATGCCATTCCTGATAAAAACCAGTCATCTCTGAAAGGAACAATTCGCATATATAAAATATTCCCGGGTTCAGGAGTCATATCATTACCGAAAGAGTCCAGCGTAATTGAAAAAGTCTTTTCTTTACCCACATATTTGACGAGCATGTGGGTATCATTCGTTTCCACCCATTCAAAGCTACCCGAGACATGCTTTTTCAGACCCAGACAAAGTTCCCGGGCTGATTCTGAACCGCGCATCAATGGAGCAAACCAATCAAACGTTGTCATGGCATTGTAGGAAAAACGCTGGATATACACCTGCTCATCCATGATCATATAGGTATATTGGCTTATTATATCAAGATTGAGATTGCCTGAATTTTGAGAATAAATCTTCTCCATTTTCTCATCAAATTTTTCCTGAGCTTCTTTAAATACAGGATAAGAATGCAAGGCAAACCAGGTCAGCTTGTGTTTCAGCTTATAAAGGTCAATATCGTCCTGAAAGGTCAGGTATTCATCATAAAAATCGCTCACAGGAGCTTCATCCCAGGAATCATCCAAAACTTCGGTAACATCCGCAGCCAAATCCATCAGGAAGGCGGAATCCGGTGCAAAAATCGAGTTTACATCTGTGTTGAGAAAATGCCAGATGAGGTATTTTACATCTTCATAATTCAGATCGCCGGCTTCATATTCTTCCATAGATTCTTCCTCCATAAAAGGAATCGGATAGCCGTATAATTCCTCATTTTGATCGGTAAAAACTTTCCAGATACCGATTTCATTCACCAGATCTTCCAGGTAAGAGGTAAGCGTGATTGCCAGAGAACTGTATTCCTCCGGATCACTTTCCAGAACATCATCGAGAAAATCCCGATGTTCTTTTAGGACTTCGTTTACCTGAGAGGCAATTCTCACATATTTTTGATCATAGGGACCGAATTTATTATAGGGTTTGAAACGCATCCAGTCCTTTCCTTTGATACCAGAAGAGGGTTTCCGAAATTTGGGCTTTTTCATAGAAAGTAAAAATGGATAATCCCGGATTTAAACACAAGAAAGAAACAAATTCGTGATGATTTTTTGTCAAAAAACCTACAGTTCAGCCCACCCGATTTAAGGATTTATCTAAAAACAGCTCATTCTCAAAATCTCGTTGAAATTGCTGCCATACTGCTTCAAACATAGGTTTTTGGTCCGGATTTTTAATGGGATTGGGAAAAGCTTCCTGATCAAATGTGTAATTAACCGGGATATCAGAAACATCAATTTGATACTTTTTCTTCAGATAAGCGAGTAAATCATCCATATCAGAAAACTGGTACACATAATTTTCCATCAATGTATCCCCATACAGATCGAGACCCAGGCAGATATATTCCAGATCGAGTTGATAGGATTGGTTGTTTACATCAAAGACAATCATCATAGCCATGGCCATTCCAGGATATCCTTCCATCGGACGATAGGTAATGAGAATAAAACCTTTTTGGTGAGAATGGATATGAGTTTCCAGGTCGGAAAGATCAGAAAAATAGATTTGGAGCTCTGGCATAGAGGATAAAATTACCTGTTTAACATCCCAAAACGTTTTCCAAAAAGTACAAAAATCAGCCCAAATTTCCTCCAATCCTATTATAGATCATCTCTGGTTTCCATGAATATTTTTCTCCCCATACCATTCTTTTGGCTATTCGGCCTGTATGCTCAAACCCTAATTGTTTGTAAAACAGAAGTCCAGAATGATTATCTGTTGGCAGAGAGGCTTGATTGATGTCAGCATATTTATGAGCCATAAGAGAAAAACCCGCTTCGGGTGTTTTCGCACATACAGGCCCATCTCCCAGACCTGGAAGATAGTATCCTTTTATTTCATGATTTTCTATAAAAACCATTGAATGTTTGATAAAGAGTTTTAATAATCGCTCGCGATTTTCACCAGAAACGAACGTATCCAGTTGTACTATGGGCTGATAAAAATCCGGTTGATATGACTGAATTTTTCCTGAAATGGGAAATGTTGCAGAGTTCTTTTTCCTTTCCAGAAACAGGTATTCCCCGGTAGTCTGAAACCCTGCCCTAAGATAGACGGGCTCTCCAAGGTCAGTAGCTAATAATGAGATGGTTTGAATTCCTTTTGATTGAATATCGTTGAGAAGATATTCGACGATTCGTCCTCCAATTCCCTGTTTTCGGTAGTTTTCACTAACAATGATATGCGCTAACCATGCCGTTTTTTCAAAAATAATGGCACATCCCAGACCGATGATTTCATGATGATGAACTACTTTAACAGGATAACAGAAGCTTTGATCTAAATAAAAACCAAAGGGGATAGTGAGATCTGTCCAATCGGATGGCCGCAATTGATCTGTCAGGGATAACTCGTTAGGGGTAAGTGGTGAAATCTTCATTTGAAACAAATTGCTCCGATGAATATCCACAAAATTATCTGAGTCGTAAAGTTTTTCCCTAACTTCCCTCTATGAAAAACAAGATTATTACTACTGCGGTCATTGTTTCAGCTTTGGGGTATTTCGTAGATGCTTTTGATCTGATCCTTTTTGGCGTAGTGAGAGTCAAAAGCCTTCAGGCTTTGGGATTTGAAGGAGAAGCACTGACAGAAGCAGGCATCTTTTTACAAAACTGGCTGATGGCAGGGCTGTTGTTAGGAGGTGTATTTTCAGGAATTATAGGGGATAAATTTGGTCGTGTGAAAGTACTTTACGGGTCCATTGCCTTATATTCCCTGGCGAATCTGGCTAATGGAATGGTCATGGATGTAGGCACTTATGCGCTTTGCCGGTTTATGGCAGGAATGGGGTTGGCAGGGGAAGTGGGAACAGGAATTACCCTTGTGGCTGAGAGTTTACCAAAGGAGAAACGTGGGTTAGGGACCACCATCGTTGCTACTTTTGGTATGTTGGGAGCGCTTTGTGCGGGTATGATTGACTGGGTCATTCCTGACTGGCGGATGGCGTATTATTTTGGAGGAGGGTTAGGGATTGTGTTATTATTGCTGCGAATCAGGGTTCAGGAAAGCGGGGTTTATGAAAAAATTAAAACGGATGCTAAGATCGAGCGTGGTAATATTCTTCCCTTTTTCAAATCGAGAGCACTATTGGGAAGGCTGTTGAAAAATACATTTCTTGGAGGGACGACCTGGTTTGTCGTGGGGATATTGGTCTTTTTAGCGCCAGAGTTTGGGCGGGCAAAGGGCATTGAAGAGGCACTTTCACCAGCACAGGCAGTGATCTGGTTTCACATTGGGATGGTTTTGGGAGATATCTCTTCGGGATTAATTAGTCAAATTTTGCGAAATCGGATTCGGACGGTGCAGTTGTTTCTTTCTCTACAGACGATTATTGTAGCGGCGTATTTATTTGTTCCTTTGAGTTCCGCCATTTCGATGTATATATTAATTGCAGTATTGGGATTTACGGCTGGGTTTTGGGCAGTTTTTATTACCAATGCCTCTGAGCAATTTGGAACAAACTTGCGGGCTACGGCAGCTTGTACAATTCCCAGTTTGGTTAGGGGGTTGTTTATCCCTATTGGGTTAGGATTTACGTTTTTTAAATCGGAGGCAGTGGTTGGTAATGTCCTGGGTGCAGCCGGGGTTTTAGGCGCTATTTGTTTAGGACTGGCTTTTTGGGCTTCTTTTGGTTTGGAGGATGGTTTTGATCGGGATTTGGATTATTTGGAGGTGGGGTAACTGACTGGATCGGAATTGGAGTTATCTTATCCTAATGGTTATTACCTGATCGCAACGGTTTTTGTCTGATCAGAACCGTTTTTGTCTGATCAGAACCGTTTTTGTCTGATCAGAACCGTTTTTATCTGATCAGAACGGTTTTTGTCTG